>CAZIEC010000015.1:6958-12799 GCA_964538145.1 uncultured archaeon | reverse complement strand
ATGATAAAGATAAAAGGGAAGGATACGATTGGAATATTGCAAAACGTTCCAAATATTGGAAATATTGGTGATATTTATTGGAGAGAAGTAAACAAAATGACTATTGATTTTTATAATTACATTAAGGAAAATTCAATTAAGAATAATGATTTAGAAACATTTAATGATTTTGTAAATAAATATTGCGCAGAATCTTTAAAAGTTTCAAGAGAAATTGGACCATATATCAAAAAATTGCATGATGCTCTTATCAATGAAGATTATAATGATTATTCACCAGAGATCATTGAAAGCACGGAATATTTAGAAAAATATACAAAAAAACTTCAGGAACAAGTCTTAAAAATTCAAAATTACATGAAAAAAAGAGAAGATATATCATTTTTTGACTCACCTAAGATTAAATCTATTCTGATTGATATTTTAGATGTAATTGAATCCTTAAAAGATGATTTTCATGTTGAGAAAATTAAAATACGACCTGTTCACCAGGATCTCCACATGCAACAAATCTTATATAATAAAATAAATGGGAATTATTACTTTTATTTCATCGACTTTGAGGGTGACCCTCAATTATCTCCCGAAGAAAAAAGATCAAAATTTCCAATAGAGAAAGACCTTGGTTCATTTTTGAGATCGCTTAGTTATATTAAATTTAATACATTATTGAGTTTTATTGATGAATATATTGTTGATAAATCACGATTTGAAGTCCCACAAGAAATATTATATTCCACATATTTCAGAAAATCAGCAAGAATTACTTTAAAGCAGGAATACGTGAACATCGTAGCAAAATTACTCGAATATTGGGAAACAAAACTAATGGGGAAAATATTTGATAAAAGTTTAAAATTGCATTTCACACTTATTAATTATTTTTCGATTGAGAGGGCATTACATGAACTAGAATATGAATTATTGTTTAGACCAAATATGGCTATTATTCCAATTCTAGGATTAAAGGAGATTATTGAGAAAAGACAATCATAATTTTGCAAATTCATAAGAAAAATGAGATGTAGATCTCTCTACAGGTTTAAATTCATTTTTATATTTCGATTTCAAGCTTTTATTACTATTTAAGTTTTCCTCAGTGTAATTAACATTCATTTCTTTTTCCTTAAATAGCCTCCATAAGAAAGCTTCTACAAATTTTTGAGGGCCAAATTCTTTAGGTATTAGGACATAATTACTTTTATCAATAAATTTCTCAAAAAATCCTAATTGTTGGCACATTTCCAATTTGTAATCAATATCATCAATTTTTCCAACAATTCTTGAGATATCATTGATGAATCTGGCTAAGGAATCTCCAAGACGTATTTGTTCAGCTTCATCACTCTTTTCTATCAGTTTTCTTAGATAATTCCTTTTTATTACTATAAAATTGCGGTTATTTAATGACTTTAGAGAATTTCTTTCTTTTATAATGAACCGTGATAATTCTAAATAATTTCTAATTAAATCTGCCTTAGATACACCTAATCTATCTTTTAATTTATCTAAATGTTCATTTAAATCTTGACTGATTCTAATGGTTATAACACGAGAACTGTTCTTATTTTCTTTAGAACTCATTTCTTCTTTATTATTTTCTTGCATTACTTCTTAAGTAAATCATTAAAATTTTTTTGATTGAATTTCAAATTTATTAAATAAAAATTTTTGATATTAATTGTAATCAATTGTAATTTATTAAGTTTATTTATTTAATACGGATGAATTCATCCCAGATTTAGTGAGATTTATTTAAAATTTTTAGAAAAATTTGATAAAAATGGTTAATGGGAGAAAATTTTAAGAAGAATCTTATCTAAAATGGGTTAAATTTACCAAAAAATTATATTTATTATTCAAATTTCATTTCAAGACTATTTCTCAAATTTCTTAACTTTTAAAATTAATTCAATTTTATATCTGTTATATTGTATAAAAAGATTTTTGATTTTATAATTAATAGTTTATAATATTTATAATAGGGATTAACTTGGTGTAAGTATGTTTATAATTTTACTTCCAAAAATCCAATGAAAAAAAAACCCAATTATGCTTTTTATATAAATATTCTTTTTTATTATTCTGTAGTTTTATGTAATATTATGTTATCATATGAAATTTATCAATTACAAGATAATATTTAGGATCATTTCAATTAGACTTAAAAATGCAGAATTATTTCTATAATCCGTTAAGTTTGTTAAATATATCATTATTAAGGGTTGAATATTATAAATGGAATTGATTAAAACCAATTTTCAAGAGGGAGTAGAAGTCCAGAGGATTTTAGATTTAAAAGACAAAAATTTGAGTGAAAATTCAAATATTATCTCATCAGATAAGCAAATCGAATTGATAGCTAAAGCCTTATCTTCCAAAACTAGACGCCAAATATTGAAAGAAATTCAAAAATATGAGAAAGGCATGGATGTTTCTGAGATAGCGTCTAATTTAGGAATGACTGAAGCAAATATTTCTGCTCAAATCAAGAAATTAATTGAAGCGGGCTTAATTAAGTGTGATTACTGTTCTGGTCAACACGGAGTTAGGAAAATTAGTAAGTTAAAATATAACACCTTGATAATCAAGTTCTGATTTCAAAAAGAAAAGAGATCAATCTTCTTTAAGAAGACAATTCAGCTAAGAACAAAAAAAGAATAAAAGGATATTGCAAAATCTAAAATTGTTATAATTTTCAAAATATTTCTTTTTTTACTCTCAATATTAAAAATAATATTGAAGATTTATTTAGATAAAAGCTTATGAATAATGATCTCTTTTACTTTATCCATATGTCCTAAATGTAAATTTCTTAATTTATTAATTGTATTTGAAATTCCTGCTTTTTCTATTTGCATTAAAGTTTTAAAGTATGGTGCTTTTTGTATCTTCTTAACTGCATAATTATCATTTATGTTTTCTATTAAGAATCCATTAGATATTATTTCATTTTTATTTAGTAAATCATTAATTATTCCTAAAAGAAGCCCATCAAAAGAATAACGCAAGAAATCTTCATTATCAATATCGGTCATTCTAGAATTAATTACATCTTTAAGCAGTAAAATCGCTTTTCTTAAGAAGTTTGAAACTTCTTCAAATTGTTGTTTCAATGTAGGATCAATCTTGAAATCATTTAGATATCTAAAAATTAATAAGCTTAATAATTGATATTCTGAAGTTAAATGCAAAAATCTAGCTTTAGTATTCTTGATGATATCAATAGAATCATCTGAATTGATGAGATCATCAATATGATCTACGGCATTTCTAAAAAAATTTGATATGTTTAAAAACTTGCGCGCTGATGGCTCATACTCTTCCATTTTTAGAAGGCTTATGGCTTTTTTTTCTTCATCTTGATAGAGTTTATCAAATTTATCAATTCGCATGATGGCTTTTAATATGAGAATTTCTCCCTCATCTCTTTTGTGGTGAGATCGTTCCAAAGCTTCTCCAGACTTTAGGAGTAGAACAGAAGATAGATTATAATAGATTTCAGGATCTATCTCATAGAAATAGTCTGCAGCTTTTCTCCAATTCTCAGCTGCAGATTCCCAATCCTTCATCTTATAATAGATATTGCCCAATTGAACTAGCATTTTAGCAGATATTTCATTTAACTTAAGTTCTTCGGTTTTTCGAATGATTGATTTTAATCTATAGATTGCCTGCACTTTATTCTTAAATTGAGATATTATTTCAATTATTCTTGCAAATACTTCATCTAATTTTATATATTTACCAATATCTATGTAAATTTGCGAAGCTTTTTCATATAATTGGACTGCTTCTTTCGATTTTCCCAAGTCAACAAGTTTTTCTGCTTGATCGATTAATTGAAGTGCCTTTACTTCTTGATTATCTTTATCCGTGTGTCTAAACATTATGAATTATTCCACTCTTTAAATAAATTGTAAGGATTTATTATTCGAAAAATTTTATTTTGCTTTTTAAAAAATTACAAATTCTGTATATATCATCAAAGAAAAAAACCTTATTTATATGTATTGATGTAAATTTGTATATGTAAATCAAATTAAATATTATTCCAAAGTTTAATCTTATTATTTTTAATTATCTTTTTAAATTCAAATGACTGGTAAGCTGAAGCAAAACATTCTTTAGCATCTTCAATGGCTCCATAAAAGATAAAGTTTGAAAACCATGAAGCTATAAACATTATACTAGCTCTTCTATATCTCGTATGAAAACGCTTGTTTAATCGTGGTGAAGAATATTTAAATAAAAATAAATTTGGAGCCGTACCTACTGGAATTTTTAGTGAAGTTGATATAATCTGTTGCGTTTCAATAATGTGCGCTAAACTTTCTAGGTTTATAACGCCACCATCCACCCAAATTTCGTTTATTCCAATTTTCTTGAGTCCTTCGATTATATTGATATTCTCTGGTTGATTTTTGTCCATTAAATAAGAGAATCTTTGGGTTGATGTCATATTAGGTGATCCTAAAATAAGAACAACCACTGTTCTAACTTTATAAGTTTGAAGCGCTTTAACTTCTTGTCTATTTTTTAAATTTGAAATTGCATTATAAATAAATTCAGAATTTTTAACGTTATTATCGTGAAGATATTTAAGTCCTGCTAATCTTGCTTCTAAAGTTCCACCAAGTATAAATGGTGTAGAATAATTAGTTAAATAAAAATCTAAATATCTCTCCATCGCTTCTGGTGTACTTGCAGAAATCTCAATCATAGCGGGTAATTTATATTTTTCTGCTAAATCGATATGATTTTGAATTCTTTTTTTTGCCTTTTGAACGTCAAATATTTTCTCATTTTTTCGATCAATCAAAGTTTGATTCTGGTAAAACATTGTACCAATAAGAATAGGGGGTAAGTCGAAATTACCGCATCCTACTTTTATATTACCATATTGATAAAATTCCCTCTCTTCCATATTAAAGCATCTTTTTCAATAGAAAATTTCAATAAATGAAAATAAAATTAATGCATTTTAAATTAGCAATGAATTTTTAAATTTAAATGCATTGCCTATTCATTTAATTTGAGTTTTACTCCACAATTTTTACAAATTCCATTCTCTAACTTTAAGAAGCAATAATCATGGTAATGAGTACCACAATTTCCACATTTTACAATTTTTTGTCCTTCTTCAAAAATTAAATTACATACAGGACAGGAACTAAAGATAGCATTTGTATCTAAATCTTCAAAATTAATTTTTTTTGCTTCAAAAATTTTAGGACCTTCTTCAGATTCTGGTTTAACTCCCCGCTTTTTGCTCAACAATTTTAATTTTTGAAGTTGAGTTATTTCCAATGGAATTTTCAATAAATAAAAGCAATGAGGGCAACGAACCACGCCTGCTTTTTTTAAATTAGAATCTTTTTGATATTCTGCCCAATTTGCTAAACAATGAATGTGAAATGGTGTTTGGCAGTTAGGACAATAACGACCACTAACATAAAAGGAACTTTTTGTGAAGGGGTTCGTGTCAGAAAAACATATAGAACATTTTTTATAATTAGCTAAACCTCTTATTTGTAAAAGTCGTTGTTCTTGATCTTTAGTTAAATCTTGAACTCTTAAGAGATCAGCAGCAATTTGACGCAAAAACATTGGATTTTCTATTGGCGATTCTTCACTTTCACCATAAGTTTTTATATTAGAATTTGCTAAATCCATAGCTGCTCTCATTAAAGAATTTGCATCATTATTATAATAATATTTTCCACCGGTTAAGTCACTCATTCTTTTTAAAATATTAATTGAATCGTAATCTCCCAATCTAAATGTATCAATTTTTATCCTTAAATTTTGTGCTAATCGAGCCATTTTTAACGGATCTAC
>CAZIEC010000015.1:0-6858 GCA_964538145.1 uncultured archaeon | reverse complement strand
TTTTCTGGCAATCTTTCTGACAACTTTTACATACCTTAAGATTATTTCTAAAGATTCTTTTTTTACCCTATTTGATATATATATTAAAAAGAATAAATAATTATTTTATTTTACAAAACCAAATTTTTATTAATCAGAATTTTCATATTTAATAAAAACTTTTTAATTTGGAAAATAAACATTATAATAGACTTAAATATTGTAAAACAAAATCCGATGTATCATGATAAAAAATAACTCTAAGAACATGAATATAAAAGATTTCTTCAAAAGCTCAGTAGTGTTTGATGAAATTAGTGAAGTCCTTAAATTAAAACCAGAAGCATTAATAGGGATTGATAAAATATCTTCAGAAAAATTAATCAAAAATAATATTAAGACGATTAAAGATTTAGCGAATTTAGATATAGATAATCTGCCTGAAATAAAGGAAATTCCCACTCAAATATTAAAAAAATGGGCTCAAGTTTCAAAAGTGGTAGTAAATGCAGTAAAAGAACAAATAAAGACTCATAAAAAAATATTATTAATAGGTCTGGATAATGGAGGAAAAACATCCATACTATCGGTTTTACAAGATAAATTTTCTATTATTAAATCATTATTACCAACAAGGGGCGTGAAACGAGAAAAATTGGATTTTTTTGGTTATCCAATTATTAGTTGGGATCTAGGAGGACAAATTCAGTATAGAGAGAAGTTATATTTTAATAGACCTGAATTATTCTTTACTGAAGTAGATTTGGTACTATATGTAATAGATACACAAGATTCTAATAGATTTGCTGAATCTGCTAATTATTATCGCCAAGTATTAAAAACATTAAAGGAGCTAAATGAATTTCCTCCAATTGTAATTGTTTTAAGTAAGAGTGATCAAGATTTTAGGTCTACTCAAGAATGGCAAAACAATGTTTTAACAATAAAGAACAAATTCAATCAAGTAACGAGTGAATTTGAAGAATTCAACATTGATTTTGCTGATACTACAATATATCAAAAGGAGACCATAATGAGGATGTTTAGCATAGCTTTAAAAAAGGTTAGCGATACTTCTGATATCATAGAACATATTTTAGAAGATTTTACGAAAAGCATTCAAGGAAAAGCTGCTAGTATCATCTCAATGGAAGGCTTAATCTTTGGTTCTTATACTGATTCTGATGTGGACGAGTCATTATTAAATAACACTGCTTTAATATTACAAACCCTTTCAAATTTTCACCATTCCATAGGACTCATAAGAGAATCAACTATTACTTTAGATTTTCCCTTGAATGGTTTTACAATTCGAGGTGAAAAATTATTTGAGTATTCTGACTTAAACATCCCAGTATATCTCTGGTTGCTTTCAGAAAATCCTGATCTGATGTACGATAAACTTGAATATTTCAGGAGAGAATTACTACCATTAATAAACCTATTTCTGTAAAAATATAAATATTATTTTGTTTGCTTCTCTTAATTTTAATGATTATTGTAGATATAAGAAAGATATATCAATTAATATCATTATTTATTGCTAATTCTTTTCAATTTATCCCTTGCTGATAATAAATATTTAGTACATTCATTCATCATATCTATTGCTTTGTTTAAATCTGAAACAATTTCTTTTAAACCCTTTTGTTCAGCAACATCTCTCCATTTCTTAAACCCTTCAACATGCTTATCATTATGAGAAGCCCAATGTTCACATAATTTCTGGATATTTAATATTTGCTTGTCAACCATTATTAATCATCTTTTATTAAAACAAATTAAATATATTAGATCTGTCTTGTTTAGCATAAAATAAAATAGATAAAAAAAAATTGAAAAATTATTTTCGGCATAATCTTTTTACTAATGTTGGATCAATTATTTCTCTTGGTTCCCAGCCTTTTTCCTTTAAGAATTCTAAAATTTCACTCTTCATGCTAATTGGGATATCTGCTTCGACTCGAATATATCTATCTAAATCTGCTGGTAGATCTACTCCCTTATACTTGCGTTCAAGATCAATCCAGTGAGATACCTTTATCATTCTACCTTTTGAATTATCAGCGGGTCTAATAGCTAATTTTGCCACAAGGCAAATTGCCTCTTCTATTGTTTCAGCAGTTACTAATAGATGTTCTGGAGAAGGAGCTATTAAATGTCCACTAGTCCCGTCTCTTGCATTATATACTTTCCAAGTTTCTTCATCATCAGTACGACCTATATACATTCTTCTATATTCTGCAGAATGAGGTCCTAAAACTGCGGGAATTCCTAAACTGTTAGCCGAACTAGCGATACTTGCAGCTTTTTGGGACATTGCACCCCATGCTACACCTACAGCACCAACTCTATTTAATATATAGTCTGAAATTTCTTCAAAATTACCTCGTAATGGCCTTCGAGCAAATATATTTGCTACTTTACATGCTGCTCCTGTAATATGAGGATTAGATACACAAGATCCTACATTTACTAAGCCACCTCTATCGAAATCTCCAGGAAATCTCTCATATAATGTTTTTCCCTCTTCATTTTTTACAAGCCCGATATCCATTGCTCCACATCCAGAAACAACTACAATATAATTTCGAGTACAAAATTCTTCCGCCATTAAATACAATTCTTGGATCTCTTTTGCATAATTAGCACATCCAATTATAGCAACAATTCCAGGAATTTCTCCTAAGACAAGAGGAGCGCCTACATTTCTAATTTCTGTATCTTGAACCGGACCTCTTCCTACTCTAATTTTAAATTTCTCATTGCGAATCTTTTCTCTTCCAGCATACATAATTAAAGTAAGAGGTGAAACATTTTTCTTACATTCAGCTTCACATCTTCCACAATCTAGACAAGAATCAAATATTTCTGCCATTAATGAAAAATCGCCTTCCTTTACCTTTGCTATACCCTCAACAATAGGTAAATCATTTGGACAATTTCTTTGACAATTACCGCATCCATTACAATTATATGCCATAGTTATGCAGCCTTCTTTATCTGGTATGCCACTTTTCCCTTTTCTTATAGGTCTAACTTTAATGGCAGTTTCAACCGCTACTTGTCCTGCTTTTATGGGATTTAGTATCAATACACCTTTTTCTTTTCCGTTAACTAAATCTTCAACAATTTCCTCTACGGGATCATTTGTCCTATTTGGAAGACCTCCCATATTTTTTTCATTAGTTGCAATAAAGGGGGCATTTACCAACTTTGCTTGTTCAAAACTACGTAAATTAACACATTGCTCATCAACCATTACTACATCTGCTAATCCAGAACGGATGAAGAACATTTGCCGAGATAATGAACCTACTATTTTAGCCCCTGAAAAATATCTAGTTAAATCTATCGCAGTACAACAAATTGCACCCACGTCTACTTTATCTTCTAAACCTTTTTCTCTGATATAATCTACAAGCTCAACACCCGGAGCGACATTATGTCCAATCATCAAAATTGTTGCTTTATTTTCAGTATCTAATGTACCCATTCCCAATTCTACTAATGGTACATCTGCTTCGCCCATTGGAAATCCATAGGCGGCAATCTGAACGGCATCAGAAATTTCCATTCCCACCGAATCTGCTAATCCTGCTAAAAAACTTTTTGCTTCATAATCAAGGTAACTCGACTCTTGTCCTGTATGTCCAGCAGCTAAAAGATGTGTGATCGTATAATGTACCCATTCCATTGCTTCTTCTAAATCTTCTAATGTTTCCGGTTTTATACCAACTATTAATCTAGTTAGAGGCATTTCTACAGCAATATTATTCCCAAAGTTGATTGGAACATTGCCATATTTTTCTTTTAACCAATGAAGAAGATGATCTCCATGTGCGGAATGGCAAGCAGCTCCAATACAACAAGCAATTTCTACCATTCTCGCTTGTTGGGTTTCCATATTTATTCCGCAAGCACCAGTTCTACCCTTTGATAAATTGCATTTCCCGAACGTGCATAGGCAACACATATCACATATTGGCATGTAATAAGGTTTGTATCGTTCCATTAATTTAAAAAACCAGTGTCTCAATGTAGGTATGTGTGGCCTTGGTGTTGGACCTATTGGTTCCCATTCTTCTTCCTCCCCATAGACAACTTTTCCAGCAGTAAATTCAAAACCCTTTATAACACCGAGTGGCCCCTTATAAGAATCAATTTTTATTCTTGCGCCTTTTCTGCTCATATTTTTCACGTTTATTTGTATGGTATATTATTTTTTAAAAATAAGTGTTTGCATAATTTATAATTAGAAATATATTTGGTCTTATTTTAAAATTTAGATTTACCATTTAGGTAATAATTTTGAACATTTAATAATTGACTATTATATTACAAAATGTAAAATTAAAATATTCTAATAAGAAATAAGTGTGAAATTTCACACAATAAATTTATCAGAAGAATGATATGATTAGAGCAAAATTTTCAATTTATATCATTTGAGAGTGCATAAAATTAAATATTCATTGCTTTCAAACATTTAATTTTAACGTTTTAAATTTTTCAATTAAAAATCAAGAAAACTTAAAAGAAGTATTTTAAAAATAAAGAAAGAAGTAAATACAGGAAAAAATAATTATAAAGAAGAAAGAAAATCTTCTACTGCTTTATCAGAAATATCTTCATCAACAAGTGAGTCATCGAGTTCAATTCCTACAAAATCTAATTTAAAAGTGCATTTATCCCCGCCTGTTAGAACGCATTCAATTTCTTTCCCCTCAGTTTCAATACCTAAAACGTCAAAGATTCCAGTAAATATTCCTAAATAAATTAAACATAAATTTTTTGCCATTATATTTTCTTTTTCTTCTTTTGATAGAGATTCATAAACATTGATAATAACGTGATCTTTCTTAAAAGTTCCTGTAATTGCTCCATAACCCAATAAAATTAAAGCTTCAAGTGTACCTAGATATACTTCTTTTTTAATTTTAAGTGGTACCGGACTCCAATCTTTGTTATAGAAAAATTTTTCCATAAATGTTTTACCTAGAGTCTTACCCACCCAGATTAAAATATCTTCTGCATTTGTACCAGCAAACTCACAAAATTCGATAATTTCATTAGGGCGTAGCATGACTAAGCGTAATTCTTTTTTCTTATCTCCTAAGTAAAGATGACCTTCTTTTTCATCGATATTAATAGTTAATTCCTTTTTAAGATGTTTAAACATGAAATAATTCAACCAATTACTATTTTTAACTTATATAATAATAAGTTATATATATATTATATGTTAAGAGTTAATATTTATTTGTTCTTTCTGTTTAAATTATATTAGATATTTCCTAAAATGATATTAATTTCCTTATTATTTTATCTTAGAAAAGGAGGATTATTCAAATATAATTACCTTGTAAGATTAATAATTGTATCTATGACTTTTTCTATATTATAATTTGTCTTAACTGATGTAAGTATTAATTCCCATTCTCTATCTTTAATTTTATTAAGATTAAAATATTCGATTATTTCTTTTTCTATCGTTGTCAATTGCTTTTCTTTACCATTTATAACCACATCTTCAATTAAATCCACTTTATTTCCAGCAATTATTAAAGGAATCCCGTTCAATTCTTTTCTTCTTAACATTTCCCATAATTCATTCTTAGCTTCATTAAATCTCAATTGATTTGCTATATCTATCATGTAAATTAAGATATTTGATTCTTGGATACCTTTTAACCATTTTTCTCTGAATAATCGTTGCCCAGGCATATCCCAAAAAGCTAATTGACCTTGTTGCTTATCTACATATTCTATATTAAACGTTCTTGTTGGCGTAAAATAATTATCAACATATTCTCCAGTTTTTACCCTTTTAACAAATGAAGTTTTGCCAACTCCATCAATTCCAAATAAAAATACTTTTATGAAAAATCCAATCGATTTAAAGAGATATAAAGGCTTTTTTTCAATATATTCATCGCCATACCTTCTAATATCAATAAAAAGAGAAATCAAGAAATTCTCTATATCAGTTTCATCATCAAAAGAATAAAAATTTTCATTATTTAACATTTCATTTGATAATTCTATAAAGATATCTCTATAATCACAAGGATTATCATCTTTTTCAAAAATTAACCCAATTATCATTTCATTGTTAATGCAGAGAGTATATATGTTCTTATCATTAATGATTTGGGGAATGGGCTGATCTAACTTATAATCCTCATTACAAGGAGCTTTTTTCTCAGTTTTTTTAATATTATTTAAATTATTATGATTTTTTATTTTCTGAACTTCTTTTTCATGCCCAATTATAATCTCTTTAATGAAATCTTTGTTCTTTCCTTTTAGAATATCATTTGGATAACTATAAACATCAAAATTGCTTAATTTATCCAAGTTCTTGCTTTTAAGAAGAAATATTGTTGTTAACAATGATTTTTCCCAAGGCTTTAATTCTATAAGCTTGAAAATAAAAAATGATTAAAAAAAGTTTGGATTATCGCAAAAACCCTTTTTTATATTTTACTGAAAATAGTATTAATAATAATTAATAATCATTTTGTAATTCTATTTTATAAAAGTTAAAAGAAGTTCAAGTTAATTATTAGAACATAAAAATTTAATTAAAAATTAGGATTTTATTAACTTAATTTTCAGTATTATCATTATTATCATCTGTTTTATTTTCTACTGGTGTATTGCATATGGGACACCGTGCCCAACCAGGTCGTAAAGCATAGCCGCAGTTCTTACATTCTGGTAAGTCTTGTTCTTCCCATTTTGGCAAATTTAATTCTGCTGATTCTCTTTCTTCTGCTAACTTTAATAATTCTTCTTCAGTCCACATCTCTAAACCTTCTGGAAGACTTGCTTGTCTTTCTTGTGCTATTTTTGCCAATTCTTCCTCAGTCCATA
>CAZIEC010000014.1:20420-28256 GCA_964538145.1 uncultured archaeon | reverse complement strand
GCACTTTATGGGCATAGTTTAAAACAAAAAATAGTAATGCCAGAAGCAGAAATCTTACCAAATAGATTATATCACGGAACAACTTCAAAAGCATTTAATAAGATTAAAAAAGAAGGTTTGAAAAGAAAGAACAGACAATATGTCCATTTATCAGATAATCCTGAAATAGCTTTTCAAACAGGTTTGCGTAGGACAGTAAAACCAATTATTCTGGTTATTGATGCATTTAGAGCAAAAAATGAAGGAATTAAATTTTACAAATCAGGGGACATGTATTTAGCTGATTACATCCCTCCAAAATTTATTTCAATATACAAAAAAAGAAACTTAAATACATGAGAATTAATCAAATTAAAAAGAGTAGATTTATTTAGTATTTATATTTTTATTAACCACCCATGGAAGTAAATATTCTTATCTTATTGATTTTAGCTTTAGCAATTATTATCGGATCTACAATGGGTTTTGGAGATTCCTTAGTTTTCATACCAATTTCTTCTCTATTTGTCGATGCAAGAGCCTCCATTGTAATTATGGGATTTTGGTCAATGGCACTTTCCATTCTTAATGCAATTAATTATAGAAGCTTTATAGATAAAAAATTATTAAAAAAATATGCCATTCCAGGATTTATTGGTGTTATATTAGGATCTATGTTGATCATTATTCTTGAAACAAGATGGATTGAGTTTGGCCTTGGCATTTTTGTGCTTAGCTATATAGTTTTAAAACTGATTGAAATAAAAAAAGTGAAACAGAATAATGAAGAAATGATAACATTAATAAATCAGAGAAATTTGAATAGCATTCCTAATTATTTATTCTATTCTGGAGCATTTTCATACAGTTTTTTAGCAGCTCTGATAGGCGCATCAGGACCAATTAATGTTGTACTATTAGAAAGAACGGGGTACGTGCGAGAAAGCTTTATTGGAAATTTTGCTATAATTAGTGTTACAATTAATTCTTTTAGACTATTCATGTATGTTGCGAATAATTTATTTCCAATAGAGCTTCTTATCACATTTATAATTGGTTTTGGAGTGCTCTTTATTGTTACTAAAATAGGCCATAAAATCACTCCAAAGATTCCAAAAGAAAAATTTGAATTAATTATTTTAATTCTTTTAGCAATAATTTCCATTAGATTAATTATAAACTCAATATTTTTTTATTGAATCTTATTGAAATTAATTAAAATAAAATTTTTCAGGAATTTAAGCTTAAAAAATGAATTTCATTCTTCTGTAATAAAAATTCATTAATTTCTTTGGGGATTATTTTTATTAGTGGTAAAAATGATATCGCTAAGAATAAAGAAACTCCTCTTATTTCTCTATCATTTAAAAAGAATTTTATTTTCCTAAATTTTAAAAAACCAAAATTTTCACGGGTATTATTCAATTGCCCTATTTCACAATTTCTAAAGAAAAGGGATAAATTTTCTTGAAATTTAATGTTTTTCTCAAAGATAACAACTCCTTGCTTGTACATGGGAATACCGCCATCTATTATGCAATTTTGAATTTCTTTAGTAAAATACTTCTTTAATTCACCCTTTACTCCAATAATATTATTAATTTTCACGTAAAACTCTTTAGGAAATCTTCCCATTATAAACTCCGGGAAAACATTAACAATTTTAATTGGAATCTTGTTAATTTTTCTCTCTACATTATATAAAGGTTTATTAAATCTCTCAAATTGAATTTTTTCTTTCTTAAAACAATTTTTTATTTCTGAACTAAAGATAAAACTCATGCCTCCTCTTGCTCTAACCGCATCATTCTTGTACCTAATTTCCAGATGTAAATGAGGGCTAGACCAGTAGGCAAAATATCCATTTCTTATCATCGATCCTAATGGATCTCCCAAATAAACATGGTCTCCTTCAGTAACCTCTGGTCTAACATGTAGAATTTTATAAACTAGATTTTGATTGGATGAATTGCTAATTAAAATTAAATAGTCCTTGTTAAGACCATCTTTAAATTTAGCCCTTGGAGCCAATAATTCTTTAACTTTAAGCACTTTACCTTCAATAGGACTTAAGGCAACATGATTTTGCAAGGAAAAATTTTTATATATATCGATAGCGAGCGCATTTTGGTGGGCATAATAAGGTGAAGTCCCAATGCTGAAATGATAATCTTTAGGAATGGATATCAAAACATCTTTTGTCTTAATAATGTCAATTGTTTTCTTTCTACTCATATATAATTTTAAAATGATAATTTTAAAATTAATTGGGAAAAAATTTTTTTTGTAATTGAATTTTTCTAAATTTATATTTAAAAAAGTTAAAGTTTAATACCATTCTATTATTATCTCACTAAAGACTTTTATTTTTTAAAAGTTTTTATGAAACAAAATTAAAATTTGGTAATAAAATTGGTAAAAGGAACTGTTAAATGGTTCAATGCAAGGAAAGGCTTCGGATTCATAAGCTCTGAAGAGGGAAATGACGTTTTCGTTCATTACACCGCTTTAGCCGGAGATGACGATGAATACAAGACTTTAAATGAAGACGATAAGGTTGAATTTGAAGTTGTTGAAGGTCAAAAAGGTTTACAAGCAAGTAATGTTGTAGTTACTGAAAGAGCCCCTCAGAAGTATAACGCTTATAATAAAGGCGGGTATAGAAAATTTCGTTTTTAATTGAAACGAGTTAGCTTATAAATTCAAAGTTAAAAAAATTATTAGAAGGTATTATTGTAATAATTATAAAATACTCTTTTTAGAATTATTACTGAACCTATTTTTTTTTATTATTTATATATTTTGATTATTTTATTTAAAGAATCTTTTTTGAAGTTATTTAATATAATTTAAATGAATTTAGAGCGCATTAGTTAATGGGATTTAAAAAAAGATTTATTATTAAAATGTTCATATTATCCAACAGATTATTTTTGAAAGGATTTTAGAGATCAATAATTTTAATCTATTAACAGTAGGTTTCATGAAGAACATCATTTTAGGGTCAGTCCAGCCTTTAGCATTCCAATAAATATAATCATAATTCTCAGTAATTAAAGGATTAGTGTGATATTTTTGTTGTAATTTAAAAACAATTAAAGCTAGAAGAGAAGGTTTTAAGTATTCTTTATTTTTTATTGATAGATAAAACTTTTTTGCTAATTTTGATATCTTTTTACCATGTATTCTCTTTAAATCATATCTTAATTCATCAGAGATTTTAAATCCTTTAGCAGCAACATTATGAAAACCCCAACTGAAGACAGCAGCACCAATTGTATTAATTGCATGTCTAATTCCAACTTTAGAGGTTGTTGTAAGGATCATGGCACATTTATTATAAAATTCAGGACGATGACAAATATGAGCTAGTCTATCAATTAAGGTTTTTATTATTGGGCTAACATCTCCCACGTAAACAGGAGAAATATTATTTTAATCCCAATGGAACAAATAATATTTTTACAATTTTTGAATTAACTTTAAACACTTCACATTCAAAAGTAAATAAAGCTCAGACAATATTTGAAAAGTATAAACCAAATATTTTTTGTTGGATTTTTAGCAACCTTCCAAACATTATTTTATGTTGGACATGGACAAACACGATGAGAGAGTTAAATAATTTAATTGATAACTTAAGAAAAGAAAATATTGAATCCTTAACACACGATATCATCCATAAGGGTTTTTATTTTGGTACGTGGAAAGATAAATTATTACATGAAAAATGAATTCCCATTTAATATCATGATCACATGGCATCTCTAATAAGATTAGAGCTTTCCTCAACTTATTTACTTTCTATTTCCTATTTCACCAAATACTCTTGGATTGGAATTTTTAAAAAATCGAGAAATTTTTAGGGAAACGTTCTTTACTAAAACATGTAATAACTAGGTATTTTATTTCAGATATTAAATACTTTCATATTATATCATTATTAAATTTAGACAAATATATCATGAATACCTCTTCGAAAGAATTTAAAATGGAAATTTCACAATCATTAAAAACCCCAAAGATTACTCCAGATTTCGTTCCAATGATACGAATCATTTTCTGGAATTCAATGGGATTTTTTTTCTTTTCATTCTTAATACCCTACGTAACAGTTCAATTATTAAAGGCAAGTGGTTTGATTTTAGGATTTGCTTTTACCATGCAAACAATAGGTGGACTCATTAGTTCTCCTCTTGTTGGATATTTAACTGATAAATATTCAAAAAAGAAATTAGTATTAATTGGTAGTTTTGGGAGAGCTGCTTGTTATATTTCCATGTATTTGGGCATAATTTTTTCCTCGCTATTAATATTTATTTTAGGCATGTTTATATTAGGATTTTTTGTTGGATTTTTTTGGACACCATTAGATACATTAATATCCGAGAAGTCCAATAAGACAAATAGATCTTATGCCTTTGGTAAGAGAGCCAGCATGATAGGATTGGGCAATCTCTGTGGTTCAGTTATAGCATTTAGTATTTTTTGGTTAGGAAATACATTCTGGCCTGAAGATTTGTTTATAGTGTATAGCCCCTTATTATTATTTGCTCTTTCAAACATATTTGGAGGCATTATATTTTCTCTTAAAGTAAATGAAGAATTAACGTATGAAAAGCACGTTTTTAACTTGTTTCCAGACAATGTAGAATCCATAATAGCTGTAAAAAAGCCAATTGTTAACGATGTAAAGTCTAAGACCATAAAAACTTTGAAAAAGGGGTTTTTTCTTAGTTTTTTGATTTTAATAATAGCTATCATGATAAGTAGCATGAATGGATCGATTGCCTATCCATTTTATCAAGTTTATTTAATAAACAATTTAAAAGTAACAGATCCGACCATGGTAATGTTAATTTATTTTCCAAGTCAAGTCGTTGCTTTATTATTTGCCCCTAAATTAGGCAAGATTTCCGATAAAATAAATCCAATAATTGGAATAAGCATTGTAGGAAGTTTAGGAGCATTCGTAACTTGGTTAATAATAAATACAAATTCTGGAATAGTTTTTGGCATCATATTAATCGCAGATTCTACTTTTGCTTGGACAGGAAACCTCATATTACAAAATGTATTGAGTCGAATCTCAAAAGTACATAGAGGTAAGATTTTTGGTGCTGCACAATGGTTAAGCATGTTAGGCTCAATTGCAGGACCTTTAATTGGAGGATTGGTATGGGATAATGTTGGACCTACAGCACCTTTTATTATATCAATATTTATTGAATTATCAATAATACCGCTTTATATTATCGCAATTAAATTATTAAAGCCCTACATGGCAGAAAAAATTGATTAATTACTTCACTAAAGAAATATTTCATAATATTATTTCATTAGCTAAAATAACATTATTAGAGAGGGATATTATTATAATCCAATTCTTTTGGAACTCTATTGTGGCGTTCTAACCAAGAAACTTCATGTTTTAAATATCTCCATGAAATTTCACATTTTTCTATTTGATTTTCAACTTGAGTTTCAAAAGCCCAAGGATTTATGATGACTAGATCTCCTAATCTTATCCAAACTCTTTTCTTTATCTTTCCTCTAATTCTTCCTATTCGGAATTTACCATCTTCACAATAAACTCCCATTCTTTCCTGACCAAATACTTCAGTGACTCGAGCAAACATTTCTCCATTCTTTTTATATGGAAGTTTTACACGAGTGACTGCTGGTTGATCTCTTGGTCCAGTTCTTCTTTTTCCTTTTTTATATTGACTTTTTCTCATTTTCGGCATGAATAAAACTCCTTTAAAGTTTAAAAAAAGATTCTGAAGTTAACACAAAAATCCATAATTTTTTACTTTAAGAATTTTGTCTTAAAATAAGAATCCAATTTCTTATTATTGAAAAATAATAAACTGAAAAATAAATATAAAATTCAGTTCAAAACATTTCAATTCTATAATTTTATTAAGAAAATATCGTTTATTTAGTTTTCAATTTTAAATTAAATGTGTGAGTAATATAATGGATATAAATCAGTTTTATTAATGGAAAATAATTAAAATAAAAAATTATTTATAATAAGATTATTTATTTTGCCATTTCGTGCAATTTATCCTTAATTTTTTCATAAAAATCTAATGATTCGGGATTTCTAAGCGCACCTCTATTGGACACTGACATGTTATGGATTATCTTAGATACTGCAATCTCAACTTTTTTATTACTGAAAGTATATGGAATATCTGGTGCTTCTAATATAATTCCAGGAACATGTCTTGGTGATGCTTTCTGTTTCAGTTCATTCCTTATCTTAACTTTGATATCGTCATTTAATTCATATCCCTCTGCCATTTTTACAAACAAAACTATTCGCTTAAATGTGCCATCTTTTAGATCTTTTAATCCTATCGCCAAACTATCCTCAATTTCAGGAAGTTGCTCAACGATATTATATATTTCTGCGGTCCCTATTCGAACTCCTGATGGTTTCAGAACGGCATCAGATCTACCCCAGAAAGTAATTCCACCGGTATCACTATGTATGACTATGTAATCACCATGCCTCCACACGTTCTTACCCCTATCTTTAAAAAAATCAAAATATGCTGCCTTGTATTTAGTCATGTTTTCATCATCGCCCCAGAAATAAATTGGCATCGAAGGTGCTGGTTTTTCACACACTAATTCTCCTTGCTCATCCAAGACAGGTTCTGCATCATCATTGTAAGCCTCAACTTTCATTGCCAGAGCTCGGCCTTGCAATTCTCCAGAATATACTGGTAAAATAGGTACGGCTGCAGCAAAGCAACCATTAATATCCGTTCCTCCGCTAATTGAATTAAAGAATAAATCTTTCTTGATTTCTCTATATACATATTCAAACCCTTCTGGCGAAAGAGTAGATGCAGTTTGTGATATCTCTCTTAAAGAGCTCAAATCATATTTTTCGGCGGGTTTTGCATTTATTCCCATCAAATAATGAATATATGCCGCACTTGTACCAAAAATGGATATCTTATATTTTTCCATTAATTCAAACATTCTTAAAGGATCTGGGTAAAGTGGATTTCCATCATAAAGAAAAATAGTAGCACCTACTGCAAGAGAACTTATTAGCCAATTCCACATCATCCAAGATGGTGCTGTTATGTAATTAATCACATCGCTTCGCTTTAAATCCGTGGATAAAATCAATTCTTTTAAGTGATTAATTAACACGCCTCCAGCACTCTGCACCATACATTTTGGCTTACCAGTAGTTCCTGAAGAGAACATTATGTAGACTGGATGATCAAATGGCAACTGTTCGAATTCTAATTCAGGATTATCTTCATTCGATAAAAAGTTTTCCCAATGAACAGATTTTGGCACAACACTAATATCAGGTTTGCCTTCAGACACATATGAAACTACAATTACCTTTTCTATGGATGGAATTGCATCTATTACTTCCTTAGCATTCTTAAGTGTATCAAAAACATTTCCTTTATAAAAATAGCCATCAACAGTAAAGAGAACTTTTGGTTCTATTTGTCCAAATCTATCTATTACTGCACTTGGTTGCAATTCTGCCCCACAGGATGCCCATACTGCCCCAATTGAAGTTGCTGCTAACATAGCAATTGGGGTTTCTATAAGATTAGGAATGTAAGAAACAACTCGATCACCCGTTTTAATACCGAGTTCTTTAAGAGATTTTGCTAATCGAACAACAACTTTATTCAATTCACCATAAGTCATTTGCCTTGAAACCTTAGTTTCTCCTTGAAAGATGAAAGCTAATTGATCATCTTTATACTTTAATAGATTTTCAGCAAAATTTAATCTAGCTCCAGGAAACCATTTAGTGCCTGGAAATTTATTAAGATCTTCGACCACTTTATCATATTTTTTAGAAGC
>CAZIEC010000014.1:16639-20320 GCA_964538145.1 uncultured archaeon | reverse complement strand
TCCAATACCATTGTCTTTTATTAAAATTTTGCATTGTTTTTCTTGTATTAATGCACTAATTTCAATTAGACCTCCTGAAGGAGTATATTTAATGGCATTTGTTATTAAATTAATAAAAACATCCCTTAATTTGTCCTTATCACCATAAATGAAAATTTCTTTATCTATATTTAAGTTAATTTCATGATTTCTAAGTTTTATTAACCCAAATAATTCTCTAATGATTGGTTTAATGAATTCATGTAAATTAAACCTTGTTTTTTTCAGTTCGAACTTTTTAGATTCAATACTAAAAGCTTCTAAAATATTTTTAATGAGTTTTTCTAACCTTCTGCAACCATTTAAAATTTCGTTTAAGTACATGCATAATTCTGGTTCAAGATTATCTTCATATAGTTTTAAAATTAAGCTTGTATAACCTTTAATAGCAATTAAAGGAGTTTTTAGCTCATGCGAGGTTCTCCTTAATAAATCTAATTTAAGCCTATTAATTTCATTTAACTGTTCTTCTGCTTTTTTACGTTCTGTTATATCAATTATTATAGATCTTATTTCAATTGTTTTACCCCGTGGATTAAATACAGGTTTTACAGTTAAACTAATCCAAATAGGATTTCCATTTTTATGCTTCATTTCAAGATATTCATCTTTTATAGTTTCTCCTGTAAAGACTCTATTAAAGATCTGTTTAGCTTTCTCCATACCTTCTGAAGAATCATAATATAAATCAAAAACATTCATTTTTAATAATTCATCTTTAGAATAGCCTAAAAGCTTAGAAGCAGCATCATTACATCTTAAAATTTTTTTATCTGGGGATATTGAGAAATATGCTATGGGAGCATCTTCATATAATTCTTGATATTCTTTTTTTGAAGCTTCTAATTTCTTTTTAACTTTTATTCTTTCAGTTATATCTCTTATTATTAACAGAGCTTTTTTCTCACTGTCCTCATCCAATTTGAATATTGTTCCTTTTACTTCTACCCATACATATTTTCCGTCTTTTCTTCTGAACCTCAAAATTTCAGTTTCTTCTCCGCTAATCTTGCCTTGACTCCATCTCATTTTTGCTTTAGGTAAATCTTCTGGATGTATGTAATCTAAAGCATTTTTTCCTAATAATTCATTATTTGAATATCCTAAAGTTTTCTCTAACACTTTAGCATTATAATATTCATATTCAAATCTATTATTTAAAATTGCAATAATATCATTTGCGTTCTCAGCAATTAAACGGTATTTTTGTTCAGATTCTCTTAATTTTTGTTCTGCTTTAATATGATCAGTGATATCTAAGGAAAACCCTATTAACCCTATCGTGTTTCCATCTTTATCTTTTCGTGGAATTTTGCTAGTTAATCCATATCTGGTACCAGAAGGAGTTTCCCATTTTTCTAATAAATTTAATTGCTTTTCTCCCGTTTCCATGACTCTTAAATCATTTCTTCTCATTATGTCTGCTTGTTCTAAAGGAAACAATTCGTGAGAAGTTTTCCCAAGAATATCTTTTTTTTCCTTATTTAAAGCGTTAGCGAGATAAGCATTGACTAAAGAATGCCTTCCTTCTACATCCTTATAAAAGACAACTGCTGGTAAATTATCAAAAATTATTTCTAATTCTTGTTCATATTTTTCCAATTTAGAGATTTTCTCTAATAAATCTTGTTTTTCTAATTCATTTTTGGTAATATCTTGCATTTGAATTATTATTTTATCTGGAGAAGAATAATTAAACGATAGAACAAGATAAATCTGCTCTTTAAGCAAGCAATTTGTTATTTTGACTTTCTTGGAGAATTCTTTTTTATTTTTAAAACAATCATTCATGTAATTCAATATTTCAGAATGATCCTTAAAAATTTTCGAAGCTCTTTTACCCATTGATAATTTATCAAAACATTTTTCAAATTGCTCTCTTTTTTTTGAAAAATAAATTAATTCAAAATCATCCATTATTTTCTTCCATATTAATGTTTTTATTGGAAGATCTTGAAAACAATTATGAAAAAAATTTTCATCAATGTGATTCATATTTCTTGTTATAGTGCCTTAAACCCCTATTTGCAGATAATAGGTTTTTAAATTTAAAGAGAAAGTTCAGAATTTTAAATTTTTGTAAATCAAAAAGTGTACAATAATAAAAATAGGATGAATTAATTTTTTGATTCAAATTGTCTCTTTTTTAGAAATTCCACGTAAGTGCATACTTTAGCAAGAGCATTTACTGGGCGATCCCATAATTTAAATAAAATTGCCCCATTTTTTCTCAATCTCTTTGACCAAGGGCTATTAAAATTCATTGGATTAACATATAAAATCGGAACTGAATATTTTTTTGAATTCTCCAATGTTGGCTTTAAAAGCTTACTTACTAACTTATCTTGTTCTTCTTCAGGTGGGATATCAAATTCAGCATATTTAGCAATTTGTTCTACTTTTAGGTAATCCATCATCACATCAAAGAACCCTACAACTCCATATTGAATGATCATGTCTATTTCTCCAGATTTCATAAGCATTTCTGGTAATGTAATGTAAAAATATGGTAGATTTGTATCAAATGTACAATCTATCGGATTTTTAAAACTTGCAGTTGGGGGTAATATGTCTTTTAATTTCTTTTGTAGTTCTTTTGAAAATTCTGGGACTTCAAGACCTTGCTTTTCAGCATTGTTCGCAATAATTGCTCCAGGACCTCCAGAATTAGTGATTATTCCCAATCTTTTTCCTTTAGGTAGGATGCCCTTGGATAGAATTAAAGCAACATCTAAGAATTCTTGAACTTGATCTGTTTGAATTATCCCAGTTTCTTTGAATACACTTTCAAAAATTCTAAAATCTCCTGCCATTGAACCCGTATGGCTCTCAAGAGCTCGATTACCAGCTTTAGAACCCCCTACATATATGGCAATGATTGGTTTTTTCAATGTTATTTCTCTTGCTAGTTCTAAGAATTTTCTACCTCTTTTTAACTCTTCTAGATACAATCCAATGAATTTAGTGTTTGGATCGTCCTTATAATATTCTAAACAATCAACAATATCGATGTTAGCTTCATTTCCAACAGAAATAGACTTACCAAGACCTAAATCAAGGTTTTCGGGGTCAAACCAAATGTGACTAGATAATGTTCCACTTTGAGATGCTATTGAAAAATATCCTTTTGGCAAATTTTCCCATATGGATATATTAAATGCTTTGTCCTCTTCTTTTTTCTCATACCAATTATTAAAAACACCTAAACAATTGGGACCAATAAACCTAATTCCATAAGCCTTAGATATTTCAACTATTTCTTCTGTTAACGTGTTCTTGCGATCATCTGTTAATTCTCTAAAACCCCCCGAAATTAGAATTATCCTTTTAATGCCCTTTTCACCACATTCTCTAAAGATTTGAGGGACAATTTTGGCAGGTAAAACGATAACAACTAAATCTGGTATTTCGGGAACGTCTTTAATCGATCTATAAACTTTATATCCCATAACAAGATCCAGATAAGGATGAATGGGGTAAATATTGCCGTCATAATTAGATTTGATAAGATTCATTATTTGAATTGATGCTAAAGACTGTCCTTTATTGTTTGCTCCATAAAATGCGACAGATTTAGGATTTAAAAATCCATCGAGGAAATGATCTTCATTCATATACCTTCACTTATATCAAAAAATATTT
>CAZIEC010000014.1:9639-16539 GCA_964538145.1 uncultured archaeon | reverse complement strand
AATAATCCATACATATAAAAATTTGAAAAAATTATTTAAAGCATATTCATTAATAAAACGAGTTATATATAGAATTAATTAAAGGGAAGATATAAATGAGTGAAGAAGAAAAAAGAGAGACCCTCATCGATAAACTTAACAATGCTTTTAAGGATTTTGTAGGAAATGCTTTTGGAGAAAGTGGTAAAGAATTCATAGAAGATACTTCTGCCAAGATTAAAGATTTTTCTTCAGAAGCGATAAAAAAATTCATGGAATTTTCTGATTCAATTTTAGAAAATTTAAAGCTTACTGAAAACGAACAAATAATGAAAGCAAGAGATTCTGTTGAAGATTTATTGAAACAAGCAGGACTTTTAGAAGAAGATGAGGATGAATTTTAAGAAAATAATATACAAATCAAAAAAATTGTAAATTAAAATTATTTTTTTAAAAAACACTAAATAATTAACTTATTTTTATTAATTTATCTTAAATTTTAAGAGAATGAGATAAATTATAAAAATTATAAATTATAATGCTTTAGAATTTTTTAGAAAAGATCTTACTTCTTCTGGTATTGCATTAAATAACTCAGAGATAACTTGTATTGAAATATCTACATCCATTCCAGCAGCACGGTAATCTTTAAATAACTTGATCCAAGTCTCTTTTTGTTTATATTTATCTGGATGTTCTTTTTGAACATGCTGCCAATAGGGTTTTTTAAGAGCTTCTCCACAATAAGGACAAAAACGAGATTCTTGATCCATTGACATAAAAGGTATCACTCAATTTTATTTATTAAAATCTATTTTTTTTTCAGAATAATTAAGATAAGAAAATGATTATATAAAAATTTTTAAACTTAAGCCTTTTGATTGTCGATAAAAGCATGAATTTAATCTTTTTTTTCCATGATCATTTTTTTATTCGGACCATTTCTTTTTCAATTCATTTCTTGTTAATTTTCGAACCTTGTCGATTGCCCATAGCACATATTTATAACACTTTTTTTCCCATGTATTAGACTTTTCATAGTCTATATAGCCATTTGGGGTACTAAAATCGTACCCGCATAATTCTGAACAAACCACTGAACCAAATTTCGCCTCAAAATCTTTTGCATATTTTGAAGCCTTAAGATAAGCCATTGCCATTCTAGAATTTTCAATTCTTTCCTTAGGGCCTCCCATTATGACACCAATCGCAGCACAGCCTCCTGTTACTGCACCACAAGCACCCATCCATCCTTTCTTAGATTTATACCCCCCAAATCCACCAGCAAGAGGGATTGCTAAATTATGAAATAATGGAGAATCAACTTCTAAAATATCTAGTATGCTTGTAAGCGTTAATTCTGCACAATTTACGCCCTTTCTTAACTTTGGTAATTCTTTTTCTAATTTTTCCAATTTCGCATTAAATTTATCATCTATATTTTTTACCACTGTTATCTTTCCCCTCTTAAATTTTGGGTTGGAATCCTGCATCTAAAATAATTTTTACAGCCATTCTTGCCACTTCACCAACTAAAGTCGAACAATGTTCCATCATACCCGATTTAAATGCCTCTTTCAATTCATCTGCATTCCACATGTTAAAAGAACGGCCCATTAATTTGATTTGAACATCCTGACATCTTATAGTGCCATATTTTTTCATGTATTTATCATGTAATTTTTTAGATAGAATGTACGATTTCATTGGTTTATACATGTCCTTGAAATCTTCACGACTTCTACCAAAAAGATAACCAATTACCATTGAGCCTCCTACTAATGCTCCACAGGCTCCATTTCCAGTTAAACCCAACCCATCAGCTAAGCCACTAGCTGCTTTAAATACATCCTCATTCCAAATTCCTAATGATTCAAAAATTGCTGCTACAACTGTCTGAGCGCAACCAGTGCATTCTTTTTCGTATTTTTTTCCTAAAGTGAAAGCTTTTTCTTGAATTTCTTTTTTTGTTAAGCTCATGATAGTAAAAAATTATTAATTTAATTTTATAAATTTTAATTTTTTAAAGTGAAAAATATTTATTAATAGTTAATTAATCAATACAAGAATTAAATTTAGCAATTAATTTCATTAAGATTCTGAAAACATGATAAAG
Organism: uncultured archaeon; assembly: GCA_964538145.1. Lineage (GTDB taxonomy): Archaea > Asgardarchaeota > Lokiarchaeia > Sigyniarchaeales > SOKP01 > SOKP01. Next base: position 14,444 of record CAZIEC010000014.1, on the reverse strand, counting down.
CATAAAAAAATTAAAAGACAAATTAAATTCTGTTAGAAATTATACATCAAAATTCGATAGTCTATTAAATAGGATGCCAGCTTTAGGAAAAGTACTTTCATCGATTTTTGGACAGCTTGAACTCTTAATACTTGAAAGTGTAAGGATATTGGAAAGAAAATTCAAAATCCAAATATATTTTAGTCTTACAAATAAAATATTAAAAAGGAAATGGGGCGGAAAAATAATTCCATTGGGTAAAAATCTTAATCCAGAAACTTATTTTCTTCCCTCACAAAAAATAATATCATTACTATCTCGTTCTAATGTTGTGGGTATAAGTAAGTGTTATTGTCGTGAGACGCAACATAAATATTTAGAAAGATCTAATTTTGACAACCCTATTGAGACCTGTATTCATATAAGCTTTGGCAAATCACTTAAAGAAATTCCCTATAAGTCAGAAAATTTAAGAAAAGTTTCAAAAGATGAAATAATAACTTTATTGGAGGAATGTGAAGAAAGGGGATTAATTCACCAAATCATATTTTTTCCCAATCCAAATTTTTACTATGTTATTTGTAATTGCTGTCCTTGTTGCTGCGTTGTTTTGAAAAAATTTCTTGAGATGGGAGCACCTCCAGTTGTAAAAAGTGATTTTATATCCTTAACGGATTTAAATTCATATAATAATTGTGGAATTTGCACTAATTGGTGTTATTTTAAAGCAAGAGTAATTAAAGAAGATAAGCTGTATTTTGAAAGTGATAGATGTTTTGGCTGTGGATTATGTGTTTCTAAATGTCCCAAAAATGCTATATCTTTAGTTTCTAAGTAAAATTCTTTTAACAATAATCTCATTCTAAATTCATATCATTTAAAAAAGATTTTTAATAATTATTCAATATCATGAGTCAAAATTTTTCTTTCAAAATTCAAATTGTTTATGACAATCATTGTGCTTTAGATGGTTTCAAAAAGGATTTTGGTTTTTCTGCTCTGATCTATAACCATCTTACAAGGAACTACATTCTGTTTGACACGGGAACAAATGGGAGAATCTTACTGCACAATTTATCCTTGCTAGAGATAAATTTAAACTTAATTAGAAAAATAGTTATTTCCCATGATCATTTCGATCATTCAGGAGGATTAAAAAGCATCTATAATATTAACCCAGAAATAGAGATTTTTGTACCTGGAAAGGATTCCTCTAAATATGAGAGAAAATATGAACATGCTCGTGTACATGAAATGATTGACTTTAAAGAAATTGAAAAAAATGTCTATTCTTCTGGAGAACTCTTCAGCAATGGAATCGCTGAACAATGCTTGTTTTTAAAAACATTGAATAACGAATTAATTATTATTGTTGGATGTGCTCATCCTGGATTGGAGAAATTTATTCAACAAGCTTTAAAAATAGGTAAAGTAAAGGGCATTATAGGTGGATTTCATGGTTTTAATAAATTAGAATATCTTGAAGGGATAGATTTCATAAGTGCTTGCCATTGTACTAGAAAAACTAGAGAAATAAGAAACATGTTTCCTGAAAATTTTAAACAATTATGCGTGGGAGATAAAATAGAATTATGAACATGAACTCTTAGTTTAATGAATTCAAGAGGTTTATTGATATAGATTAAATATTTCTCAATTTGAATAGAAAGATTCACTCTTGATAAGCTAAGAACCAACCTCGAGGATCGGATGGAGAATATTGAATAAGGCCTTCTTGAACCATTAAATCTACTAATGATTCAACCAATTCTTCGTTATATCCTAAGATTACAATATCATTAATTAATTTAGTTTTAGTTCTTACAATACGGTTTTTTTCAAAATAGTGTAGTATTATATATCTAAGGTTCTCATCAATAACTTGAGGCGTGGATTGGGACTCAATCGTGGCATCTTTTTGTAATGCTTCTATTAAATCAATAACAGCTGATTTAGTTTCGCTTTCAACGGAAACTCTTTTCATTTTCTTCTCTTTTTTCTCAGAAATTGTTCTAATTCCCCCACCTTCTCCAATCTGTTCTTCACTCAATTCCCATACAGAATAAGTTACTTTTTCAAATGATTTAGATTGTTCTGTTCGAATTGATTCTAGTTCTGCTAGAACGCTATCTCTTGTATAACCTATTTTTTCCAAGTCATTAACCATATTTTCTACAATATTATTATCTTCTAAATATTTGAGAATGTATTCTCGGAGATTAGTTGGAACTATTTTTATTTTCTCAGGTTTCTCTTCAGGTTCGGTTGATTCTTTAATTTCTTCAACTTCTTTAACTTTTCCCATTTTATCCTCTATTTTAAGAGCTGGTTTTTTACCAAATTCACAATCAGAAATGCATCTTAAACTTCGATCATATCCTCCAAAAACTATATTCATGCAGCCTTCGCTCTCATCCAATAATGGAGAGATTATTTTAATTGAATTTGCAGCTGAAGTTTTCCACTTTAATTCGATTTCATTAGAGTTAATATTTTTATTATGATAAACGCGTAGAGAACCATCTGCGCATCCAACAATTATTTCCTTAGCATTATCTCCATCAATATCTATAATTTTAAGAGAAATTGGACGCCCATTTTCGATTTCTATCGTTTTTAAAATTTCTCCATCTGCATTAAATACGTACATTACAGAGTTATCGGTACCTAAAACAATTTCATTAAATCCATCATTGGTGACATCTCCAATATCTATTGAATTGATTTGAGATCCAACATCTCGTTGCCAAATTATATCCGGTTTCCCATCTTTTGCTTGAATTAATTGCAAGAGCCCATTTTTAGTGCCCACTACTAAAGCATGTATCGGATTTTTAAAATTTGAAAGTTTTAAATAACCTAATACGCATGAAGTACACCAAGAATCATAATATAAAATAAATTTAGGTTCTTTAACCTCAATTCCTTCAAAAATTTTTAGTGTTTTATCCTCTCCTCCCTCAATTAATTCTATATTCCCATCTCTTGTAAAATCTCCAGCAGTAACGCAGAGTACTTTTCCAGATGATTTATAATTCATTATTGTGGCTAACTTATTTATTCCTTTTACAAACTTTACTGCGAGAAAATTACCATCTCCGGCTCCTATTAGAATCTCTTCGCATCCATCGCCTGTTAGGTCGATTGGATAGGTACATCTGACCCATCCATCAAACTTGATGCTATCTAAAATTTGCATATCCTCATCCATTAAATAGAGGGTTCTATCATGTCCTCCAAAGACTAAGTATTTTTTGCCCTCACACCTCAAAATTGAACAAGTTAATATCGCTTCTGGTGCTTCAAACATCCAATTTAAGTTGTATCTTTTCTTTAGAGACGTCATTATTTTTAACTCTAAAAAAGTTTGAGTATTTATTACATGAAACTAATTTAAAATAGTAATATTATATTATTAAATTTGAATTTATTTGATTAATAATTTCCTTACTTATATATTCATACAAATAATAAAAAAAAATAAAAAAATATTTTCACAATCCTAATTGGGCTTCACTTGGACTATATTCTCCCGTACCACTAATTTCATAAGTTATTTCTAGACGTTCTCCTGGCTTAAGTTCCTCAATTGTCCATTTAAGAGTATCGGAGCCCACTTCATCAGTTATTTCTGGTTTCATGGAATAAGAACCATACTCAAAAGAATCTGGTACTTTATCCATTAACACAAGATTTTGCAATGGTGCATTTCCAATGTTCTCTACAGTAAGAATTATTTGATAATTTCCAAGTTTTCCGATTGGTAGAACTTCTTTTCCAATTCTGAATTTCCTTCTAAGATGGATGGCTTCAATTACAGGAACTTCTGGTCTAAATTCTAATTCTTGTGATACAGGGTAAGTATTTGCATAATAAATTATTTCAGATTCAAATTTTGCATCTTGTACTGGATTTACACAATGGATCGGATATTCAAATTTTAATATAGAATCTGGCTCAAACATTCCAGTTTCAGCATCTTTAAGATTCTTTAACGATATCTTAAAAACGCTACCATCAAAGGACACGGCGTCTGCTCCTAATTCAAGCTCGTTATCATCCCATAAGAACTTGATTTCATCCGCTTTAGGAGGTTGAAATTCATTCGTGAAATATTGTTGAACTATTACAATTTCATTGAGAGGTGCTGAACCATTATTGACGATTTTAAGAGAAGCAATGACATCCTTCTCTTTATATGTTGGCACTTGCGTGGTGTCATATGCCATTTCGCCAGTAATGCTTGCAATCTCCAAAACTACATCTGAAATTGCAATATAACCATTTACCATTGTTTGAAAATCGGGCATTACCCGAAACTCAAGTTTTTTCCTAAATGCAGGGTAATCTTCCGATTCATATTTCCATTTCTTTGAGTGCCATTGTGCACCAGCAGGAAGTAATGGCACTTCACCAGGATCAATATCTACAAATTTCTTCGTCTCATCTTCAGGTGCATAAACATCCGCATTAAAAAGCTGAATTATGAATTCAGATGGGTTTTCGAATACTAACTTGCAATCCCAAACACCAGGTTCTTCATCTCTTTCTAAAGCATCAACATAGAAGCGATTCCTCGTATAAGCATCATATTTTTCGATATCTAATCCACCTGCAAAAGAAGAGGTGCCTTGAAAAGTTATCTCTATCTTACCTGTCCTTCTTGCCGTGATGTCGCTTACCATGATCGTGCTAGTGAACCTAAGAAGAGCCAATCTATTTGGTTGCAATTCTTCGATTTCCCAAACTACTTTTTTACCTTGAAGATTTGCTGAACCAATATTTGTATCACGTATGGTTGTATCTGAAAAATCATCTGGAATGAC
>CAZIEC010000014.1:4075-9539 GCA_964538145.1 uncultured archaeon | reverse complement strand
AGTACCTAATTCTCTAATCTTAATGATTTCAGATTTTAAATTAGTTTTTTCTATGTTTTTAAGCTCAATATCTATATCCCATAACCTGTCCTTCTTGCTGGGATTTTCTACATTGAGTTTACCTTTAAAATTCAATGATTCAATATTAGAATCGTGATCTAATTCTACATTCACATCTTCAATAATTTTCACGAGGCCGAGTAAGCCTTCTCGATTTCCATCTTTTAATAAAATAGCACCTTCCAATTCACCTGTATCGGCATCATAAGTTTCAATGACGGGAGTAGTGAGGTCCCGATCTACTATTTCTACCTTACCTATATCTAAATCTGATCTCTTTAACCCTTCAGCAATTTTAGCTTCTTCAACTTCCTCGGCACCCCATCCCATTCTTGAAACTTCTCTCTTTTTCTTATCTTTTTTACGGGCCATCGTTATCGACCAAAAAATTTTAAATTTAAATTAAAGATTTCATTTCTCTATTTTTTTAAAAAAAATAAAATCAATAAATTAATTATAAACTATTTAATATTAAAAATGTTTTTTAGATAGTCTATAAATGTTTGATTTTATATAGTAGATTATTTTACCTAAAATTTTGAAATTTAGTCGTCACAACTTTTTAATGCAACCATTGTTAAAATTTTGTCGAATGCCTATGGTGAAAATGGGGTCTAATAAATTTATAACCACATATGGGACATATCAATTTACTTCTATTATTTTTAGGAGTGAATTTTGGAAACCTATACCCACAAACCGGACAAGTTATGATGAAATTATTCAAAATACCCTTATTTTTGACCAAGTTCTTTTTATTATCCATTTTTTTAAAAATTTGTTTAATTAATCTTCAAATTTAACGTGTTTAATGCATTATAATAAAAATTTACCATTTTACATTCATTTTGAGGTTATAGCTTGATTAATATGAGGAGAATATCATTTACATTGCATCCTGTTGGACCTGTTATGATTTCAGTTTTTATTTTCTTAAAAAACGTATTGGAATCATTGTCATCGAGATATTTCATTAAATCAATATTCTTTTTCATAATTTCACTTAATACTTTATTATCAACAAGAGCGCCCATTGCATCACTATTTCCCTCAATTCCATCTAGATTTGCTCCTAAAACGAAGAAATCATACTTTGGAACTTTCGAACTTAGTGTTATTAAAAAACTTAATAACATTTCTTGGTTTCTTCCACCAACCCCATTTCCTCTAATCGTAACAGTCAATTCCCCAGTACCTATTAGAGCAAACAATTTATCCTGACCGTTTTTACTCGTGCTAATATCATTAATTTTATCTGAAATAAATTCTACTAATTTAGCACCAAATTCTCGAGCTTCTCCGGTTATATTATCTGAAAAATGATCTACGACAAAATTATTATTAACTAAAAACTTCTTGATTTCTCTTGCAGCATCTTCCACGCTACCAATTAAATAATTATGAACTTTTTGAAAACAGGGATGATTTTGCTTGGGTGTTTCTTTATCAGGATGAGATAAACCATCTTGAATAATATTCTTAATTCCGACAGGTATTTTTTCATTCAATCCATATTTTTCTAATATTTTCTGTACATCATTAAAAGTTGTGCGATCTGGTACTGTTGGACCAGAAGCTATTGAATCTAAATCATTCCCAACAACATCAGAGATGATTAAAGTTATTAAATGTGCCCCACTGGCTTTATGAACTTTTTTAGCAAGGTTTCCACCTTTAATTTCTGAAAGATGTTTTCTTATTGCATTGATTTCATGAATAGAAGCTCCTGATGCTAGCAATAAAGAATTCATTTCTTGTATTTCTTTTAACGTGAGCCCTATTTTTGGTAATGGTAATAAAGCAGAACCTCCGCCAGAAATTAAACAAAATATCAAGTCGTTTTTTTTAGATTTTTCAATAAGTTTTAACATCTTTTTTGTACCCAATAATCCAGCTTCATCTGGTATGGGATGAGAGGCTTTATTTAGTTCTATTTCACCCTTAAATTTATAGATCCTTGTATCTAAATTATTTGGAACATTAATTACACCTTTATAGTTTGTATAACCTGCCTTAAAAAGAAGAGAATCTATAACTGCAGCCATTTCTCCACTAGCTTTCCCTCCTCCGATGATATAGATTGAATTAAATTTATTTAAATCATAAGAATCATTTTGAATGATCAATTTTCCTTGTTTTATCTCTAAATTCTTAGATATTAGTTTTGCTGGTCTAACAGAATCTATAGCGAGTTCGAGTGATTTTAATCCTATTTTCCTAAAATGAAGTTGATTTTCACTTAAATTATTTGAAAATAATTGTTCAAAATTTTTAATATATTTAAATGACATTTTTAATCTAATTATTCATCTTTTATTATTTAATTTAATCCGATTTTTAAAATAAGTTATGGAATAATCTGATACTTTCATATTCATAAACAAAACCAATCTCCCAAATTAATTAAAATTAAAATTCTTTGGTTAATTTTATATAATAACTTTGAGAAAATACATTTGAAAAATATAAGAAAAGCAAAAATAGTTGATATTGGGATGAATAAAATTTATGATCTTGCAGTAATTGGAGGAGGACCAGGAGGATATCACGCAGCAATTCGAGCAGCTCAATACGGAGCAAAAGTAGCATTAATTGAAAAGAATAAACTTGGAGGGACTTGCTTAAATGTTGGTTGCATACCTACAAAAGCACTATATGCATCCGCTGAAATGATTCACAGAATTAAGGAACATGGTGAAGAATTTGGAGTAATTACAGATATTAAACTTGATTTTGCCAAAGCTGTTGAGAGGAAGAATAGAGTCGTTGAAGAATTGGTGGGCGGCATAGAAGCATTGGAAAAAGCATGGAAGAACGATGTTTACAAGGGATTTGGTAAGATAATAGGAGGAAATGCTGAAGATGGATATGAGATTTCAATTGAGGGCGAAGATAATGCTACAATAACTGCCAGAAGAGTCATTATAGCAACAGGTTCTGCTCCTGCTTTGATACCAGCATTCAATATTGACCACGATAGAATTTTAACTAGTGATGATATCCTTAATCCAAATTTCAAGATTGTTCCAAAAAGTTTATTAATTATAGGAGCTGGTGTAATTGGCTGTGAATTTGCTAACATATTTGCTACTTTTGGAAGTAAAGTGACCATGTTAGAGTACTTGCCAACCCCCATAGCTACTGAAGAACCAATGGTTATAAAAGAATTACAAAAAAAGCTGGAATCTTTAGGTGTAGAAATTCACGTATCTCAAAATGTGCTTTCTGTAGAAAATACTGGATCTGGCGTGCGAGCTACCACTTGTTCTGCTGAAGTTCCTCGTGATCAGATTGACTCAGCAGAAAAGAGTTATTTTGAAGCTGAATACTGTTTAGTCTCAATCGGACGTGTCAGAAAATCTGAAGGACTTGGTTTAGAAAATCTTGGAATTGAAACAATAAGGGGTGCCATAAAGATCAATGTAAAAACAACTGAAACCTCTGCTAAAGGAATTTATGCAATAGGGGATGTAGCAGCATCTGGAGCACCAATGTTGGCACATGTAGCATATTACATGGCAGATGTAGCGGTAGCAAATGCTTTATCAAGCTTAGGCGGATTTCCAGCTAAACCACGTGAAACTGATTATTCTGTCATTCCAGCAACAATATTTACATATCCAAATATTGGTTCAGTAGGTTTAAGACGGAAACAAGCTAAAGAGCAGGGAATAGATGTAGCAATGGGAAGATTCCCATTTAGTTCCTTAAGTAAGGCAAAATGCATGGGAGAAGAAGATGGTTTTCTTTTAATCTTAGCTGATAAAAAAACATCTAAGATTATAGGTGCATCTTGCATTGGCACGGAGGCACCAGAACTAATTGCCGAAATTGCACTTGCGATGAAAAATGGATTAACCGTGCACGATATTGCTGACACTATTCATAGCCATCCAACAATTTCAGAAATTGTATGTGAAGCTGCTGAAGATGTTTTTGGCTTGGCAATCCATAGAAAAGGAAGACCAGTTTTTCATTAAACAATTACATTTTTTCTTATTTTTTAATTTTATTTGAAAATTATATGATATAATTCTAATCCATTCAATTCTAATAATACATCAAGCCAACTAATTTAAACTAAGATAATTTATCCCTTCATGATGCATGATAAATTATTTTCTGAAAATCAAGAAAATAAGAAGTTTTTAATTTCTGGGAATGAAGCATTCGCTAGAGGAATATATGAAGCAGGTGTAAGATATGCTGCAAACTATCCAGGCACTCCTGTATCAGAAATAGGTGATCTACTTAACGATTTAGGAAAGAAATCTAATACATTTATTTTTGATTACTCCATTAATGAAAAAGTTGCATTAGAATCTTGTATAGGCGTGAGTTGGGCGGGAGGAAGATCTGTTGTCATGTTTAAGCATGTTGGCCTTAATATTGCTTCGGATCCTCTTCATACGTTTCCCTATTCTGGCGTGAGAGGTGGAATGCTAATAATTTGTGGTGGAGATCCTGGTATCCACTCTTCAACAAATGCCCAAGATAACCGGTATTACTCACTACATACAAAAATTCCAATTATTGTTCCAAGTTCAGTTCAAGAATGTAAGGATTATGTGAAATACGGATTGTTCATTTCTGAAAAGCATGAACTACCGATATACCTACATGTGACCGATAAGCTTTCTCACGGACATGGCATCGTAAGATTTGATAAAAAAGAAAATTCAATCAGAACAATAAAATTTGAAAAGGATCCTAAAAAATACATCAATACTTTGAAGAAAGCCATGAATAACCAATTAATTTTATATGAACGTCTTGATGCCTTAAAAAATGATGATGAAATTTCTAATCTCATGAATAAAGAACATATTACTTGTGAACAAGAAGATAATATTAAAGAATTGCAAGAAAAAATTGGAATAATTACCAGTGGTATTTGTTTTAGTCATGCTGTAGAAGCTTGCCATAGATTAAAGCTAAAAATTCCAATCCTAAAATTAGGATTAATTTATCCCATGAACATGAAACTAATAATGGATTTCATACTTAAAAATGACTTAAAGAAAGTCTTGATAATAGAGGAACTTGAACCTTTTATTGAAAATAACTTGAAAGTTGAAGTTCATGACAAGTTGAAAGATTTTAAGTCCATTGAAATTATTGGAAAAAAATACTTTCCAAGAGTAGGAGAACTGAACTCTGACATTGTAATGGATGTTTTAGCAAAAATTTTAGATAAGAAGAATGATGTTAACATTATTGAACTTCATGAAAAACGGCAAATTGTTGAAGAAATTGTTTCTAATCTTCCCGTTCGAGAACCTACATTTTGTTCTGGCTGCCCTTATCGCCCAGTCTTTTATGCCTTGAAAAAATCTACCGAAGCTCTATCAAAAAAATTCTCATGGGAATTCATTTTTGGTGGAGATATTTCTTGCTCTACATT
>CAZIEC010000014.1:2493-3975 GCA_964538145.1 uncultured archaeon | reverse complement strand
AAATTGAAATCTATCTTTACTAAAGAATTACAAAAATCTGGAGTAAAAATAATCATCATTAAATCTGAATGTGCTCTAGTAAAAGCAAGAAGGCTAAAAGAAAGAAAGGAAGGAAAAGGATATGAGGTTTTTTATAGGATTTTAGACCATTGCGTTAAATGTAATGAATGCATAGAAGCATTTGGATGTCCAGCTATTAACATAAAAAAAGAATCCTCTCACAGTGAAGAAAATGAGGATGAAAAAAATCAGGAATTAATTTATTATATTGATCAAAATAAATGCATTCCTAAAGTTTGCCCTGGAGCTTGTAAGATGACTTGTAAAAATAATGCAATTAAGAAAACCATAATTAATCCTCAACTTAAAGAAAAAATGAGTGAATGAAAAAATGGCAGATATTTTTAATACTCTAATATGTGGAGTTGGAGGCCAAGGTGTTATATTATTAGGAGATATCATGAGAAAGTATGGCATGAAAGTGCCATGGATAAAAAATGTTGTAGGAACAGAAACTCGGGGCGTATCTCAAAGAGAAGGATCTGTAATTTCAACAGTTAGATATCTAATTGAAAATAAGGTATATTCTTTAGATGAGGGTTATGATCCTAATGATTATATTTCTCCAATGATTCCAATTAACGGGGCACATTTAGTAATTGGACTGGAACCGTTAGAAACTTTGAGAAACATCAAATACATTTCGGAAAAAACTGTCATAATTTTTAATACGCGTAAAAGATTACCTAAAAATTTGCTATTGGGGAAAAATAATCAGAAAAAATATCCCAATATAGGTGATATTTTGGAACTTTTAGATCAATTTGCTCGAAAAACTATTTCAATGGATTTTGAAGAACTTTCTAAAGTGAAGTTTAACAATACGATTCATTCAAACATGATCATGTTAGGCGTTGCTGTCAAGGAATTTTTAGAAATATATAATGAAAATAAGATGGAAGAATTACTAAACGAATTTTTTGGAAAAGGTTCAATAAACCATGAAGCGTTTGAGTTAGGCTTCAACCTCATCGATCATTATTAAAAACTTATTTCCTATCGGTTGATAAATTTAACTTTAAAAGAAGCTAATTTTCCATCTTGTATTTTTATTTCACGATATGCCCCAACCATTTTTGGATCATTATAACCACCAAAACCTAAAGCTGGGGTATGTACAACTAATGGAGTATATTTCTCAATCGCTTCAGAATCGTTTAAAATTTCAGAATAAAGATCATAATAGACAGCTGCTGGATTTTCAACTTTTTTTAGAATGAAAGGAGGTGCATCATAAAACTTGCTTTTAAATCCTGTTGGTTCAACTAATCTAAATTCTTTTAATTCATGAGTATGTCCAGCAAGCGTTAACAATGAATAATTCTTACAAAAGTTCATGAATCTCTCCCAATTATTTGAAATCGTGCCAAATTTAATGTTAAAATGCATGTCTATACGTGCAAGGAGAGATTTTTTTCCTTG
>CAZIEC010000014.1:0-2393 GCA_964538145.1 uncultured archaeon | reverse complement strand
AATTTTAAGAAATAATCTAATGCAGGATTTATTTGAATTAGGTAAGATTTAAGTGCTCTAAAACTTTTAGTAATTGCTGTTATCGGATTAGCGGCTAATTCATCATTAAGCGCTAACGCTTCATTGGCATTAAGCCCCATCTTTTTATATAAATTTCCCCATCTTAAATCATAATGATATGGACGAAAATCATGATTTCCGGGTAATGTAAAAATTGGACACAATAATTCCTCATTTGTTATTACGCCTCTTCGTTTTTTCTTATTTCTACCCAATATTATTTCTTTAAATGTTTTCCAGTTTGTATGTTCATAATCAAAATCGATCAACTTTTTCAAATCTTTTGGAAGCCTTGATAGCATCACGAAATCAACTATATCACCAGTTAAGACCACAAAATCCACTTCATTTTTTAAAACCTTTCTATTGATGATTCTAATAAAACGTCGAAAATTGTTATTTGGATTAATAAAACGCCTATGAAGCGGTTTTATCCTTTCTACTTTCAATTCTTGCTTTTTATGAAACATCCGCTTAAAAAATGAGGCAGTCTTAACGCTTTTTTCAGTAATATCAAGGAATTGTTTTTTTCTGAATAAAGAGGTCCATTTTTTAACTATTTCATAAACTCGGTCATTTCTTTCTGCTAAATGTAAATCTGTTGCGTGAATAAAAGTAAAATTTTCCCAATTATTTTTTGTAACCACTAATGAGTGATGATTTATTCCTTCTTCATTATCATGTTTTCTAAAGGCGATATCAAACATTACAAAATTATGCGAGCGGAGAAATTTAATAATCTCTTTATCTAACTTGAATAACACTTTAACTTTATAAAAAAATTTTATTGCGCCTTCTAATATTGCTTGTTTCATTAAATAAACCTGTGGAGAATACAAATCATCTTTATTTTGTTCTTCAATTTTTATTAAAGAAGTAGGTATTATACTATCAATCATCAAATCTAAAGGATCTCCCCGATAAGCCCTTATTTTAAGTCTTTTTTGCTTTTCTTTAGGAGTAATTTTAATTTTTTTCTCTTTTTTCTCCGTTTTTTTAGATTTTTTGAAAAGATTTTTAATTTTTAACCATAATGAACTATTTTTAGATTCTTTTCCAAATAATTTCCTTAAAATCCGCTTTTTTCGCTCTTTTTTTAGAATGCGCTTTAATTTCCACTTGTATTCAAAAATGGGAATTAACTTAATTCGATTCTCTAAAAAGGTTTCTAAATCTTTAGTATCTGGAATACTTGTAGCGAGAATTAAATCGAATTCAAATTTCCTATTTTTTAATTTTTTATCAATATTTAGGAATGAAGGATGCCCTAAATTAGGATCTAATATCAAAACAGTATTCTTTTCCTTTATATTCCCTGTATCATTCAATTTATTATTCAAATTTCCACTAATAGTTAATTAAATAAATTAAATCTATAATATAGAGGTTATTATTTAATTTAAAAAGTTTTTATCATCAAATGCATGCTTGTCAATCTAAAGTAAAGTATCATGAATAGAATAAAAACTTCTTGTTATTTATTGAAAGTGAGGAGACTATTAAACTAAACTTTTAAATCAGTCAGAATTCGGATCTGCTAAATTTATAAATATTACATTATCTCCTCTGACTACAACATTACCGATGGTTTCGAATTCTTCAACTACCTTTCCATCCTCATCTTGATACTCGAAAATTTGACTGGTATTTTCGAGATATAAATTAAGGTGTTCGTCGAAACCACCCAACATTCCTCTAAAAAGCCTATTCCTCTTGACTTTAATAAGTATTACTTTATTAACTGAATTTTTTAAATAATCGATTGGTCTATTAAACTTTCCAGATTGATTGCTTCTCTTTTCCATTTTTCTATTACACGAAAAAAATATTTAATTAAATATTCTAATATATTAGAATTATTGAAGTTGATAATTAAAACCTTTTGTTTTATTTATTTTTAATGTTTCTAAATGTCACAAATTTATTTCAAAGCTCTTTTTTAAAATAAGATATTTCAATGAAACTTTTATAATTTTTCGATAACATGAACGTTAAATTATTATTAACCCATGATTAAATTGCATTGAATAGAGATCTTTTACATTTTTAATTCAAATAATTTTAATTACTTTATTTTTTCTGATGCATAAAATAATATTAAAATTTTTTAACTTTAATGCGTTTATATAATCAATAACCACACTACTTTAGTTAGGCCCGTGGCCCAGTCAAGAAATTTCTCTGGAATGGATAAGGCAGCGGCCTCCTAAGCCGAAGAGCGGGGGTTCAAATCTTGAAGAAAAAGCCTTTGAGAGAACACATCCCCCCGGGCCTGCTATATTTTTTAATTCTTCATTTCAAGTAATAACGAATGAGATGGATATCTCTTTATT
>CAZIEC010000013.1:8247-29037 GCA_964538145.1 uncultured archaeon | reverse complement strand
GATATGGATAGAATTCTTGTTGATTACATAGTCGAGGAATTCAAGAAAAAGGAAGGTGTAGATTTAAGAAACGATTCAATGGCAATGCAAAGACTAAGAGAAGCTGCTGAATTGGCTAAGATCGAATTATCAACTTCATTATCAACCGATATCAACCTGCCTTACATTACAGCCACGGATGCAGGTCCTAAACATTTAAACATGACATTGACAAGAGCAAAGTTAGAACAATTAATAGAACCTGTATTAAAGCGTCTTGAAGGGCCAATAAAGAAGGCTTTAATGGATGCTGGGTTGAAAAAAGGAGAAATAGACAAGGTCATCTTGGTTGGAGGACCAACTAGAATGCCAAGTGTTCAAAAGAAATTCGAAGAATTACTTGGTAGGGCACCAGAAAGGAGCATTGATCCAATGGAGTGCGTGGCAATGGGTGCTGCCATCCAAGGAGGAGTGCTAAGCGGAGAAGTTGATGATCTATTACTATTAGATGTGACTCCCTTATCTCTTGGTGTTGAAACTTTAGGAGGTGTTTTTACAAAACTTATTGAAAGAAACACCACAATTCCAACAAGAAAGACAGAGATATTTACAACTGCCGCAGATAATCAAACAACCGTAGAAATTCATGTATTACAAGGAGAGCGCCCAAAAGCAGCGGATAATATTTCATTAGGTAAATTTTACTTGACAGGAATTCCACCTGCTCCACGAGGAATGCCACAGATCGAAGTGACTTTTGATATTGATGAGAACGGTATACTTCACGTTTCAGCTAAGGATAAAGCAACTGGAAAGAGTCAATCTATCACGATAACTGCACCAAATAAAATGTCAGAAGAAGAAATCCAAGAAAAGATCAGAGAGGCTGAAAGACATGCCGAAGAAGATCGTAAATTCAAGGAATTAGTTGAAGCTAAAAATACAGCAGAAGCATTGATTTACCAGACTGAAAAGTTGATGAAAGAAAATGAAGCTGTTATTGGAGATTTGAAACCAAAAATCTTAGATAAGATCTCTGATCTCAGAAGTGCCATGGAATCAGAAGATGTTCTGAGGATTAAGAATGCCACTGATGCTTTACAAACTGCTTTACATGAAGTCTCTGCAAGAATATATGGTCAAGCCACTGGAGCTACAAATGCATATCAAGGAAAAACTCAAGATGAAATTGAGGAAGAGAGATTCAGAAGAGCAACTGGTCAAGATGATGGCGTGATTGATGCAGAGTATGAGTAAAAATAGTGAATTTATTTTTTTTATGAAATTTTTTGTTTTTTTTTAAAAAATTATTATTATATTTGAAAATTTAGGGAGTGAGAAATAAATGGTTAAGGATTATTATAAAATACTTGGAGTGCCAAGAAATGCTACAAAGGAAGAAATCAAGAGAGCTTTTAGGAAGCTAGCACGCAAGTATCATCCAGATGTAAATCCGAATGAACCTAAATCAGGAGAAAAGTTTAAAGAAATTAATGAAGCGTATAGCGTGTTAATTGATGATAAAAAAAGAGAAATGTATGATAAGTTTGGAGTAGTTGACGGGGACGCTTCTTCTTACGCTAATTGGGCTAGAGGTCCCGGTGGAGCTAGAGTTTATAGAAGTCCTGATGGAACTACTACTTATTATTATTACTCTACTTCAGATAGTCCCGGAGGAATAAACTTTGAGGATTTATTTGGATCAAGGGGTTCTTCAGAGAGCGACTTTGGAGGCTTTGATTTTTTTAATGACTTAGGTGATATTTTTGATGTTTTCTCTAATTTCAAAAAAAGTACTAGGGCAAGATCAAAGAGATCCCGAGGAATTCCTAGAGAAGGCGATGATTTACGTTATGATTTAGAGATTGATTTCATGGATGCTTTTTATGGAGGTAAAAAGAAAATTCAATATCAAGATCCAATAACTGGAAAAAGTAAAACATTAACTATTACTATACCAAGAGGGATTAGAAATAATCAAAAATTAAGGGTTAAAGGAAAGGGAATGCCTGGAGAATTTGGTGGTCCTCCTGGTGATTTATATATAGTAATTCACATTAGAGAACATGACATATTTAAGCGTGAAGGTGATGATATCTATGTTGATAAAGAAATACCATACACGACAGCAGTATTAGGCGGAAAAATAAAGGTTCCAGGCATTGAAGGTCCTTTAACAGTTACAGTACCACCTGGTACTAAAGATAATACAATTTTAAGGTTAAAAAATAAAGGATTTTATAAATTGAACTCAAATGAGAGAGGAAATCAATTAATTAGGATAAAAATAAAAGTACCAGAATTTATCACTCCTAGACAAAAAGAATTATTGGAAGAATTAAAACAAACTGGATTATAATAGAGAGGTGTTTTTTAAAAATGATGAAATTTGATAAATTTACGATAAAATTACAAGAAGCCTTGATGGCTTCAAGGTCATTAGCTCAATCTAACGATAATCAACAAATTCAACCCGTTCACTTGTTATTATCCTTAATAGATCAACAAGATGGAATAACTACACCATTGTTTCAAAAATTAGGCGTGAACATTTCACAATTAAAACATGACTTAAATTTAGAACTCAATAGATTGCCAAAAGTAACTGGTTCTGGTGTAATAGATGTTGTATTATCACCACAAACAGCTAAGTTATTTGAAAAAGCATGGAAAGAAGCTGAAGCATTAAGAGATCAGTATCTTAGTACTGAACACTTAATCTTAGCAATGGCTGGAAACCAAGATTTAGCAATTAATTCAATATTGATTCGCCACGGAGTTACTAGAGATAGAGTTTTACAAGCACTGAAGTCCATACGAGGTAGTAAGGTCATAACGGATCAAGATCCTGAAAGTAAGTATCAAGCGATTGAAAAATATAGTAGAAATCTTACCGAACTTGCAAGACGAGGAAAATTAGATCCCGTAATTGGAAGAGATTTTGAAATTAGAAGAGTAATGCACATATTAACACGGAGAACTAAAAATAACCCTGTTTTAATAGGAGAGGCAGGAGTGGGTAAGACTGCCATAGTAGAGGGACTTGCTCAAAGAATCGCTACTAATGATGTGCCAGAATCATTAAAAGATAAGGAGATTGTTGCCTTGGATTTAGCTGCAATGATTGCTGGTGCAAAATATAGAGGTGAATTTGAAGATAGACTCAAGGCATTTCTAAAAGAAGTTGAAGAAGGTGCTGGTAAATATATTTTATTCATTGATGAGCTACACACGCTTGTAGGCGCTGGAGCTGCAGAAGGAGCCATCGATGCGTCAAATATGTTAAAGCCGGCTCTTGCCCGAGGAGAGCTTCGAGCAATTGGAGCTACCACTTTAGATGAATATCGAAAATATATTGAAAAAGATGCGGCTCTAACTAGGAGATTTCAAACAGTTTATGTATCAGAACCATCTGTAGAAGACTCTATTGCTATATTAAGAGGTATAAAAGATAAGTATGAATTACATCATGGTGTCAGGATCTCTGATTCTGCTATTATTGCAGCAGTCACATTATCACATAGATATATTACTGACAGATTCCTTCCAGATAAGGCAATAGATTTAATGGATGAAGCAGCAGCAAGGCTAAGAATTGAAATTGATAGCATGCCAACTGAAATCGATGAGATTGAGCGCAAGATAATTCAATTAGAAATTCAAAGAGAAGCACTTAAGAAAGAAGAAAGTAAATCGGCAAAGGAAAGATTGAAAAAATTGAATGAAGAAATCGAAAACCTCAGGGAAGAAAGCAGCAAACTGAAACTTCAATGGAAAAATGAAAAAGAAAAAATAGATAAAATTAATGAAATAAAGAAAAAAATAGAGCAAACCAAATTAGAAGCTGAAAGAGCAGAAAAACGGGGAGATCTTGGAAAAGCAGCGGAACTTACGTATGGCGTATTAAATGAATTGAAGAAAGAACTTGAAAAGTACAGGAAAGAACTTGAAGAAATACAGAAGGATAAACCAATGCTCAAATTAGAGGTTGGTGAAGAGGATATTGCAAAAGTAGTGTCCCAATGGACTGGAATTCCAGTATCAAGAATGTTAGAAAGCGAGAGAGAAAAACTGTTAAAAATGGAAGAAAGGCTCAAGCAAAGAGTCATCGGTCAAGATGATGCCATAAAAATTATTTCAAATGCAATTAGAAGAGCTAGAGCAGGAATACAAGATCCTAATAGACCAATTGGGTCATTCATATTTTTAGGTCCTACTGGAGTCGGTAAGACTGAAACTGCTAAGGCTTTAGCCGAGTTTCTATTTGATGATGAAAATGCAATGATAAGAATAGACATGTCTGAATACATGGAAAAGCATAGCGTTGCAAGACTGATAGGTGCTCCACCTGGTTATGTTGGATATGAAGAAGGAGGATTTCTAACTGAAAGAGTCAGAAGAAGGCCATACTCCGTAATATTATTCGATGAAATAGAAAAAGCTCACCCAGATGTCTTTAATATATTATTGCAAATACTTGACGATGGAAGGTTGACCGATGGTCATGGTAGGACAGTTGATTTTAAGAATACAATTATCATAATGACAAGTAATATTGGAAGCGAATACATAATAAATTCTCGAACTAATGATGCGGTTAAGAATAAAGAAATAATCTTGGAGACATTGAAAAAATACTTTAGACCAGAATTCTTGAATAGAATTGATGAAATAGTAATCTTTAACTTCTTGGAGAAAGAGCAAATTAAGTCAATAGTAGACATTCAAATTAATTACTTGAATAAGACATTATCAAATCGAAAGATTAAAGTTGAATTAACGGATAAAGCAAAAGAATTCTTAGCTGAGAAAGGATTTGATCCAGATTACGGAGCACGACCATTAAAAAGAGCAATTCAGACTTACATACAAAATCCATTATCATTGAAACTCCTAGAAGGCGAATTTGCTGAGGGAGATTTAATTAAAATTAACCTTGATACATCAAATTCATTAAAATTTGAAAAAATAGGTACTATTAGTGAAGCCTAAAGTTTTTTGAAATTTCTTTTTTTTTATTCGTTTATTAAATTTATAATTTTATTTTTTATTAAATAGATTAAATTTTATTTTTTAGAATTCCAAATCGAATAAAATAACAACATGTAAGCTTTTCTTATGATAAATTCTTAAAAAGAACAAATGTGTTTTATTAAACCTTTCTAAAATGAAAAAAATTCATTTCATAGATTTTAAAAATCGCTTTATAATGATTGAACCGAGCGTTACTTTCGGATATTTAATACCAGTTCTGAAAAGAAAGGGTTTAAGGTTATTGATGCCCTTGCATTCTACTGAAAATAAATCAATTGTTAGCAAGACTCTCGAAAGAAAACCCATTACGATTCCTATATATTAGTGGGATAGTTCCGATCCCATGTTATCGTGGAAGTTGTTTTTGGAACTGGTATTAAGTATCCGAAATAAGCCCAAAATAAATCTCAAGAAAAAAAGTATCGGATGTGATGGGTTCATGGCAATGGATTCTAATATCTTCCTCAAATTTTCCATGAATCGGATTTCTAAATTGAAATTATTTTTACTATTATTAATTGGATAGTTAAAAAAAAGTGTGCTAAAATTTCGGTACATGATTAAATTCTTTAAGCTTTTAGAAAGAAACTAAACATATCAAATATTTACTTGTTAAATTGAAGGACAATTTTTAATAAACGCAACTTTAAAATATTGGGAAAATTAATTTAGAATATTAAAAAAGTAATACTTTTTCTTTATACTTTAGAAGTTTTATAAAAATGAAACAGCAAGATATCAAGTTTTTCGAAAGAATGCTCCTTCTTGTGTTAATATTGGGTTTATCACTTGGTTATTTATATCTAACAAAATCAATGGCTTATACACGTTATGAGCGCATTGAATTCTATTCTGCTGGAGCAAAACTTTATGCTAACCTTTATTATCCCTCGAAATCATTGAGTTTTCAAGAAAAAAGACCATTAATAATTTACTGTCATGGAATTGGTACACATAGGGATATTGATTTAAGAATTCCCATAGAATTTACTAAACGAGGATTTTATGTAGCTGCCTTGGATTATCAAGGACATGGTGAAAGTGGTGGAAACATAATTAATATAGATCCAAAAACTAACATTCCAGCATTAGCAGAAGATTGCTCAAATCTATTAGATAAATTAGAAACATTACCATTTTATTCAAATGTAAATACTTCTCAAATCGGTCTTATTGGACATTCATTAGGAGGAATGGTCGTTTTAATGAACCAAGCGCTAGACCCCAGATTTAACATTACTGTTGCTTGGGCACCATTAGTGAATTTTGATCCCGTAGAATTAGGCATAATTCAGGCTGAAAAGTATAAAAAATACATTCCAGTTAACTTATTGAATACTTCTAACACGCATAATTTATTAATCATAATGAATGTAAATGATGAAGCTTTGAATTTTACAAATCAGGCCCTAAAAGCACAAGAATTAACCAATTGCACGGTCATACCAATAACATATCCAACATTTGGGGGCAATCATCAATTATATTCGGATGAAGTAATCATTAAATCAATCAATTGGTTTGAATACTATTTTTTTGGCTCAACCACTAAAAATGGGCCTATAAAGATTACATACTTACTAAATTACATTACCATTTTTATTTCAATGGGTTTATTATTCATAATAGTGTTAAAATTAATTTCCTATGCCGCAAGGGCTTTTAACATTAAAGATGAAGAAGAAATTCTCTTTCTTCTTTCTATTCAGAAGAAAAAATTTTCAAAAAGTTATAAATTAAAGCAATTTATGAAGTTGGGATTTTTCTTGATCATTTTCATATTTAATTGGGACATCTTCAATCATTTATTCAAGATTTTTGGTATTATCCTTGCTTCAATACTAAATTCTATAATTTTTGGTTTCATTGCATTAAAAATACATCATAGAAAGTTGAAAATACGGAAAAAAAAGTTTAATCTAAAACATATTATTGAATCTCAAGTGAGAATGAAACATATATTATTTGCTATTTTGAGTAGCCTTTATTTCATGGGAAATTACTTGATCTTTACGTTCTATTACCCTTTTGCTTTCATGTGGCCCTCAAATTTCTTAGTTACATTCCCTATCGGTATGGTCATCTTTCCAATATATTTTTCAATGGAAATTCTTTATCGCAAGGTGCTCTACCCTCAACTTAATTTTATCAAGTCAGAAAAAGCCAGAACTCGTGTTATTATTATAATAGCAATAATCGTTCAATTATACCTTGTATACTTAACTAGATCTTGGGCATTTTTTCATTCGGTTATTTGTACATACATCATCTTGTTGGTTGTGATCATTCAAAATACTTTAATATATGCAAATACAAAATGCTTTACAACAGTAATCGTAAGTTCTTTTATTATTCTACAATTATTCTTTTCTGCTGTCATATCAAACGCATTTGGCATTGGAGCCGTCTTACATTATTTTATTGATTTATAACCTCATTTTTTATCTTTATATTACAAGGATTAAAGTATTTGAACTGACATCGAAATTGGTTTCAAAAACTTTTATTCATTCATTCATTTTGAGAAATAAATATTTTGTTATATAAATTTCAAAAATAATTTTTTTAGAAAAATAATGTCGACCATTAATAATCATGAGGAAAAACTTTCAAGGAAGACTAGATTAATCTTAGGTGTCTCCGTTCCCGTTTTTATCATGGGATTAATCTCATTTTTCACCGATATTTCTAGTGAAACCATTCAAAGCATTTTGCCACTATTTATTTTTCAAATTGGTGGCACTGGTTTAGCTTTAGGACTTATTTCTGGAATTTCCAACGCAATAGCAAATATTTTAAAAGGATTTTCAGGGTGGTTAAGCGATAAATTTAATAGAAGGAAACCGTTTATTGTTGCCGGGTACACGTTATCAAATCTTTCAAAGCCCTTAATTGGTTTTAGTCCGTCATGGGAGTTTGTTCTAGCGTTAAAAGCTACGGATAGGATTGGAAAAGGATTGAGGACATCTGCAAGAGATACCCTTATTTCTTATTATTCTGATAAAAAAGGAAAAGCTTTTGGCTTACATAGGGCCATGGATACATTAGGAGCAGTATGCGGATCTTTATTAGCATTTATTTTATTATTTTTCTCTTGGAGTTATTCCCAGATTATCATATTCTCTATAGTACCTGGCATAATTGCTATAATTCTTCTCATCCCGATTAAGGATGTTGATCCTAAGGCTATTCCTGATGATTCTCAGAACACCATTCAAAAAGAGAATTCTCAAAAATTATCTCGAAGTTTCATAAAATTGATAATAATACTCGGTGTCATTGAATTTGCCAGCCTTGATGTTGCCTTTTTAATAATCAGATCTAGGGATTTTCTACCCAATGAATTAATATTTCTTATTCCCGTGTTATACATGATATTAAATATTGTTTATACAGCATTTTCTCCCATTAATGGGAACTTATCGGATAGAATTGGTAGAAAACCCGTTATTATAATCGGTCTTTCAATCTTGCTTTTGTCTTGCATTTTCTTGACGCTTCCAATTACAGTCTCAATGACATCGATAGTCTTAATTGTAATTATCTATATCATGCACGGATATTATTTATCATCAGTTGACCCAATTTCAAGGGCTTACATAGCAGATTTAGCAAAAAAAGAACAAAGAGGAAGAGCCTACGGATATTACTATTTTTCAGTAGGTTTTATAAGCATGGGTGAGTCAATAATTTTTGGAGTGATTTATGACCATTTCACGTATTTTTGGGCTTTTATCTACATCTCAATTCTACTTTTTGCTTGTATCTTAATTTTTGCCTTTACAAACTTCACAAAAATCTTGGAGAAAAAATAATTTTTATTTATCTTTTTAATTATTATTCCGGGTCCATAAATCAGCTAAATAAATTATTACCTCCGCTGCTTTTTGCAAGGCTATTGTTGGAATGAACTCTTTTCGAGAATGAAATAGTAATCCTCCAGTAAAAATATTTGGAGTAGGAATCCCCATTTCGCTTAATTTAGATCCATCTGTACCGCCCCTTATTGCTTTCTCCTTTATTTCTAAACCTGCTAACTTAATAGCTTCTCTTGCCAGATCTATCACTTTTTTGTCTTTTTCTAAAAATCTCAACATGTTCTTATATTGATGCGTGAATTTAACATTTATTTTAAGTCCTGGATGACGTATTTCATACAATTCTTTCAATTTTGTTAAATAATTCATTCTTCTTTCATTATTTTTTTCCTCGTAATCTCTAATTATCAAGCGAGCTGAAGCATGTTCTTCATTTCCAGACAACTTAGAAAGATGAAAAAATCCTTCTCTTTCTTCAGTATGTTCTGGAGCTTCTGCTTCCGGTAATTCGCTAAAATATCTACTAGCAATGTGAATGGCATTAATCATTTTATTTTTGCTATAACCTGGATGGACGCTCAAACCATGGAACTCAATCTCTGCAAGCCAAGCATCAAAACATTCTATTTCTAATTCTCCCATTTCTGATCCATCAATAGTATAACACACATCTGGTAATCTGCTTTTATCAATTTTCAATGTACCTTTACCTATTTCTTCATCCGGAGTAAAACAGATAGTAATTGAACCGTGCTTTAATTCAGGAAATTTCTTCCAAGCAGCGCAAACAGCCATTATTTCAGCAATGCCTGCCTTATCATCAGCACCTAATAAAGTATCTCCTGAAGCTGTTATAATGTCCAGTCCAATACAAGATTCTAGTAGAGGGGAATCTTCCTTGGTTAAGGTTAAACTATCATCCTTAGGAAATTGAATGGGCGTTCCATCATAATTTTCGTGAATAATTGGTTCCACATTTTCTCCTTTCACGGCAGGAGATGTGTCTAAATGGGCAATAAAACCAATGGGTTTAACATTTTCACAGCCAGGATTTGGGGGGATTTTAGCATAAACATATCCATGTTTATCATGAATTACTTCACTGATTCCTAATTCTTTTAATTCAATACTTAACAATTTTCCCAATTCAAATTGGTTTTCAGTAGAAGGAAATGTTGTGGATTTCTCATCAGAAGTGGTATGAATCTTAACATACCTTAAAAATCTTTCTTGGGCTTCCCTTAACAAAAAATCTTGTATCTCTTTGTTCACCTTCATGGAATACGACCAATCTTAAACTTTCATTTTGATAATAATTAAAATTTTTTTAAAACTAATTATTATAATATTTTTTGCTTTAAATGAGTGTTCTAATTTTCAAGCATTATAATCTATTTTTTTTGAAAAATTTCAGTTTGGAACTTATAAATTAGAAAAAGTAAAAATAAAAAGTAAATTTACCAAATGAAGAATTTTTCATTTAATCGAGTGCTAAAAACTACTAAATAAGGAATTAATAAGTCCCATAAACTCGTTTCAGCATTTATTATTATCACGCCAAGGAATATAGCAGTCCATCCACTTACATCAGGCAAGCCAATAAATCCTAAATTGGTATAATTTAAAAAACCGGCAAAAATTGTCAAGAATATCCAAATGTTAAATAATAACATTAATCCTATTCTAATTAAAACTCCTAAAAAGCCACATAAAGCATAATTCTTTACTTCTTTTAAAATTGAACTTTTATGAGTGTTTTTAACTCGCCTTGATAATTTTAAAAATATTGCGGGAACAATAATTAAAGGGACTGTAGCAGCAAATTTCATTATCGGTCCTATTGGAGTGAATGGATCTACCCACATCAAGCCAAATGTACCTATTATACAGCAAGATAATCCCGCTCTCACACCAAAGATTAAAAAACAAATCATCCAAATGATAGAAATGGGCTCTATGATTGCAATCCCCCATCCTTCGATTCTTGGGATGATTGGCGTGATAAATAGAGAAAAAACAATTGATAATGCTCCAAATATGGCAGAACCTGCAATCTCAAGTGTTAAATGAGTCTTCCGTGAAAATGATACCTCTTTTTCCTCATCAAAATCTTTCTCTGTTATATTTTCCATTTTCTTTTCAATTTATTATTATTTTGAGTTTAAAATGTACTCTGATCAATAAAATAATCATCAATTTTTAAAGATTATGGGTAGTAGAAATCACAAAAAAAAATTAAGAAGAAGGGAGATATTAAAAATAAATTTAAAAATTAAGAATATTTTTGAGAAACTCTTAATGAAAATTCATTATTTAAGGGAGATATTATTAAATCTCTCTTTATTTACTTTTATATTAAAAATCTTAAAGTAGTTTTTTCTACTATTTTTTTGGTAGATTTAATTTTAATATTAAGAATATTTTTCACGTTATCATACTTTATTTTAATAAATTTTTCTCATTTGCTTCCAATTCGAAAAAGTCAATAATTTCTTTTGCCATCTTGCGAGAAGATCTATATAAAATACGTAAAAATGGTATGAATTCTTGAACTATTTCTACTTCAGATAGCTCATATTTTTCCTTGATTTTATTCACTAAAGAAGCCTCATTTGAAGACAATCTGAGAATTGTCGTGGCAGTAAATCGAGGAAATTTGATTGGATAGAAGCCTCCACGAGGTTTTTTATATTTTTTGACTAAACTCACGCCACCAGCGAATAAGTCATAAAAATATGATAATAAGGACCAGAATTGGGTTTTTCTTATTCTGCCATATATCTCGTCTGCAATGGATAAATATTCATAAGCTTTAGCAAGTTCTTCATTAGATTTATAAAAGGAAGGTAAGTTTTCATTAACCCATTTATATAGAAAATTATAATCAACATCAGATTTATTAGTTAATTCTCTTGCCTCACGCAATGATGTAACTTTTTGAAATAAATCTCTTATGAGAGAAAAAATATCTTCCGTGCTATCTCTATGTAATTGTTCTATTAAATCTACATCAAAATTATTATCTAGGCCCTGGCATATGCCTTGAATGTCATTTATTATGCTCCTTAAATCGCCATGATTTTTTTGTATAATTAGTTCTATAATTTTTTCATTTAAGTTAGTAATATTTTCCTTTTTTAAGATTCTTTTTATAATTTTAATAATTTCTTCATGACTTAATGGATTTACCTCAATTTTATTTATTAAATTATAAATTGGTTGAAGGCTTTGCTTGTATTCATTAGCACACATTATAATTGGAAATTGAGTTGTTTCTATTAATCTTACAATGGTTGGAACCGCTCCTTTATCGCTAACACCATAAATCCCATCAATTTCATCAATTAAAATTATTTTCTTTCGTGTATTTAAAATAAAATCCATTATCCCTCTTGATTTGATGGTTTCATTCAATTTATCCTCTAAAGCTTGTTTTGTTCTTATATCTGAAGCATTGGTTTCAATCACGTCCATTTTTAAGTCATTGGCTAAAGCGTAAACAATAGATGTCTTTCCTACTCCCGGAGGCCCCTCTAATAAAATTGCAGCTTTTTCTGGTAGCATTTTAATTTCGTTTTTTTGCTTGCTTTTCGTGCTATTTTTATTATGAATCCTTATTTCTTTATTTTGGACATTAATTTTCTCTCTTTCTTTGAAGAATTCAATCACGAAATCCCTTAATGTTTGAGCTAAATCAATTTTATGTCCTTTTAACTTAGCTGTAGGTAATGCCATTTCGCTTAGCGATTTAGGGCGATATTTTTCAACCCAAGGCATGCTTGTTTTTACTATTTGCTCCAAATTATATCACCTAAAAAGTTCAGATAAATAACAAATTCGCGCTAATAATGCTGAGACTTGGATATCTATGTCTTTTCCGTCAATCGATCGAAGGTCAGCATCTCCAATTGCTTCCATTAATAAAATTTTTGCATGCTTGCTTAAAGGTAATTTCTCAATTTCTTTCATTAATAACGTGAAAAATTGTTGAGGACTAAATTTATAATTCTTCTGAATTTTTCTAGATAACTCCCTGGCTTTAGGAAATAATCCTTTTAAGCACATCATTAATAAGCTCCTAATTAAATCGTTTTGCATTACTATCAAGTTGTCATATAAGATTTCTTCTGTAATTTCATTAGTTTCTATACTGCATAATTGTAATAAATCTATGGCTTTTGCGATGCTACCACGAGAAATCTTATATAATAATCTTATAACATCTCTTTTAATGATTAATCCTTCGTTTTTTGAAATTTTTAAGATTTCATCTTGAAAATCTTCTAATTTTGGAGGAGAAATGAGAAATAATTGGCACCTACTGAGAATGGGATCAATTATTCCGGAAGTTTTTTTTGAGATTAAAATCATTCGACAATTAGTCCCATAAGTTTCCATTAATCTGCGAAATCCTTGCTGATTAGCACCTAAAGTTTCGAAATTTTTTACTATTAGAATTTTGAATGGAACATTTCCTAACGCTTTTAATTGTACAAAGGATTTCACTTTTACTTGGATGAATGCAGGCATGGTTATTGTTTTTCCTGCCAAGCTACCTAAACGGCTAGTAGATACGTGAGCTTGAGAACGAGCTAGACTCATTTCTTCACTAGTCAAAGGAATATCAGCATAAACTAATTTTAAATTAGCATCAGAATATTCTCCCAGAAACTCTTCAGCAAATAACCTTGCAATTGTAGTTTTCCCAATTCCTTCCGGTCCTACAAAAAGTAAATGTGGAAAATTTCTCTGTTCAATTATGTTTCTTAATCTAGCTTTTATTTCTTTCCTTCCACAAATATCTTCAAAAGTTTTAGGAGAATATTTAATTCTCCATATTGGTATTGTTTTTGCCATTATATTCCTTTATTATTATTTTTATTTTAAATTAATTATTTCAATTAGACTTGATATTAGTGAAAAAATCTGAACTTGTTCATCCGATCCTTGACTTATTCTATAATCCACATCACCAGCAATTTCATAAATTTTCATAAAATTTCCTTCATTTAGATTTAAATCTTGGCATTCTGATAAAACTTGCCTGATAAAATTACGAGCATCCAAATTATCGATCTTATTCAAGATAGTAAATGCTTCTGATAATTTCTTTCTTTTTATAGCATTAAAAAGAGCTTTCATTCTTTTTTCTTCAACAAAACCCGAAATCCTATATATTTCATCTATATCAAGATTGTCCAATAAGTCTAAAGCCACAGCCATTTGAAGTGCATTTATAGCCTTTCTCAAGTCGCCTCCTGAAATGAAAAACAAAGTTTTAAAAAACTCTTTTGACTTTTCTTTTGGGAGCTTTAAGTTTTCTTTCTCCGCAATAAATTTTAGGCGTTCAATTACTTTTTCTTGGCTTAACTTGGTAAATCTGAATACGGCACACCTAGAAACAATCGGGTCTATAATTTTATTAATATAATTACACATCAAAATGAATTTTACATTACTTGATGCCTTTTCAATAATTCTTCTAAGTGCTTGCTGAACTTGGGTAGGAATATTATCAGCTTCGTCGAGTAATATGAATTTCAATGAATTATCGCGCCCCATCATTCTCTGATTGACAAATTCTTTAATTACATTTCTAACATAATCCATTCGAACCGTATCTGAAGCATTTAATTCAAGGATATTACTATAGAAATCCTCTCTTTTTATTACTGCTCTAGCAATTATTAATGCCGTGCTAGTCTTACCCGTACCTGCTGGTCCAGTAAATATCATGTGTGGCATTTCTCCTTTATCAACGAAGCTCTTAAGATTATTTATCGCAATACTTTGACTAATAATATCTTTAAAAGAAGTAGGTCTATACTTTTCCACCCAAGGATTCTCTAAATCAATCAAGATAGAAATACCATCTTTATTATTGGTTTAAAATATTTAACCTTGATTTGTTAAGTCCAATTCTAAAACTTCATATACTTTTTTGAAATTGAATTTTTTATATAGTTTAGAAGCGATTTTGGCTTTATCATTTATATTTACTTTAATCCTCTCTACTTTAATCTTTTTCAAGTGTTCGATGGCTTTTCTAAGCAATAATTCTCCAATTCCTTTTCCACGATATTCCTCCTTGAGAAATAGTTGTTTAATATATCCTTCAGATAAGCCAAAAGGATCAATTCTAAGTTCTGCGATTATCATGCCAATAGCCTCATTATCTTTATCTTCGTCAATAGCTATTAAAATGCCATGCCGTTGGAGAGGATCGTATAATCTCCTTAGAATGCCCCATTCGAACCTTTTTTGGTCAAATTTTTGTCCCATGCTTTCTACTAACAATCTGGTTAATTCCTCCAACGATTTGGTGTGCTCATTTGTAGCAATCTCAATTCTTACATTATTCATGATTTTTCAACAAGTAAATTTTATTTTTAGACTAATTTATTATTCAAGTATTAAATACATTTAAACTTTCTTTAGTTTGATTAATTCT
Source organism: uncultured archaeon (assembly GCA_964538145.1). Taxonomy (GTDB): domain Archaea; phylum Asgardarchaeota; class Lokiarchaeia; order Sigyniarchaeales; family SOKP01; genus SOKP01. The sequence goes on along the minus strand of CAZIEC010000013.1, from coordinate 13,755 downwards.
TAAGTAATTCACATGTTTAATTTATATAGCAATTCTTTTATTTTTTATTAAGGCTTAAAAGAAATTTCATTTTTATTGCCCCTAACAACTAAAGTAGTTGCCTATTTGATTTACTTTTTAGTTTAATTTAATTTTTATTAAAAAGATATGAAATTATTAGTTTGAGATGATTAAAAAATAGATTTTTGAGAATCTTGATACTCATGATAGCCTGAGAATTTTCTAATGAAGTATAAATCATTCATTTTCAATGTAATTAAGTAAAGATACAACAAGAGCATTGCTTGGATATAGAAAATTAAGAGCTTAAAAAATATCAGTTAAATAATGTGTTTAATACTTTATTCAAGTTGTTTATTTATTAGATTAGATCAGGACAAAAATGGTATTATGTTTTGAAGTAAATTTAAATTAGCAAACATTTATTTCATTTATATATAAATTACTAACATGCAGTTTTTAAAGGATAAAAGTGATGTAGGATGGCACATGAATTTGATGGTAAACATTGCGTTCAATGTGGAGGGGACAATTTTCGGTTAGTTCATGATGAATGGATGTCTCGGACTTTTAGATTCGTAGAAAAAGGTCAATTAAAAATGTGTGAGAATTGTGGAGCAAAATACCTAGTTTGTCAACAGTGTGGTTCGTTATTCACGAGAGTTCACCCAGCACTAGAAAGTAAACAAATTAAATGTATTACCTAGAAAGCTGGGAAGTGAACCAGAAGTGCGTTGTATGTGGGTACGTGGATGAAGAAGTTAAGGCTTGGGATGGATTATCTGCAAGATAATTGAAAAACCTCTATCTTAATGATAATGTTTTTTTTTTGTCTTTTTTATTTTTATTTCTTCTTAAAGAAATGAGGAATTAATGGAAGCTAATTAAAATTAATTCATCAAAAAATGAATTAAATCATAATTTCTTGCTTTTCTTAATAAAATTTGGTGCAAATTAAGAATTTACCAAATGTTCTTTCATTATTTACATTTCTAATTTTTTTACAGATGGTTCACTTGAAGCCTTGGGATTTGCTTTTTCAATTTCTAATATTAATTGATAAACCTTGTCATCATTAAGAATTTCATTAAATTTGACAAAAGATTCCTTGTTTCCAAGAAATAGACCTCTTTTTTTTAACGGTGTACCATCTTCTTTCAAGGGATTTATTTCTAAGAATAATGATGGTGGCCTAGTTCTCGTTCCTGGGACTTTAACGACGTACACGCCTTCAACGGGAGTCTCCATTTTTTCCCAATCTGCACCATTTTTCAAGTGTTCCTTTAATTGAGCTTGAATATCAGGCATACCTCTTTTCGCTTTTTTTTTTGGTTATATATTTAATTTAATTTAAAAATGGTTTTTGTTTTGATTATATCACAATATGTTACACAATGCATATTATAAATATTTTTATAAAAAGTGTCAAGTTATTTTTAATTCATTAAATAGGAAGGCAATAGAGATTTTTTGGATTATAATTTAATAGATTTAACAAATTAAACATGCTTTCTTTAATTGAATTTGAGAAATCTTAAATAATCTTAAGTTTTAATCTATAAAATGCCCTTACCATCCATGATTAGTTTAGTTTTTCAATTGAAGAAGATATGAGTTTTAAAAAATCATTCAAATTTACTTTAGTTGCTTAAATTACTTCAAGTGTAAAGGATTCAATGTTTGCTTTTTAAATCTTGTTTCACTCAATTATTTTCTTTCTAATATTAAGTTTTTTAGTAAAATTTTAAGATATCATTAAATAATATGACAAAATGATCGAATTTTTTTCTAATTATTTGAGTTATTGCATCCGTGTTATTAGTGTCGGTTTAGTTGGGGTCGTTTTCCATTGAAAACTTTATATATCTCCGTGATATTGTTTTATACATCAAAAAAATTTATTTAATTATGTTGAAGGAGTACTAGAATCATGAAGTTAATTTCAGTAAATTTACCAGAATCATATTTAAAAGTATTGGAGATATTAGTACTTGAAGGCAAATTCCCAAATAGGTCTGAAGCAATTAGGGTAGGCATAAGGGATCTAATAAAAACAGAATATTTAATTGAAGAATCTGTTAAAAGAAACATGGATCCTAATTTATTAAAAGAAGAAATCGAAAATAAGATTAAAGAAAGTATTTAATTTTTTTATTTTCAACTATTTTTTTATCTTTTAATATTTCTGTAAAAAATATCTTACTAAAAGATCTTGATTTTTTATTCTTTTAGAAGTTCCTGAATTTTCTTTCTTCTCTCACGACGTCTCGCAGCAATCTTTGCCCTCAACTCGTCTTGCTCCAATACTTTTGCTTTAACTTCTTTTTCTTCCTTGGGGAAGCCGGCTTTAATTGTCTTTCCTAATTTTGATTTTAATTCATTTATTTTTTCCTCAATTACAGGAATATACTTTTCATTTAATGATGTTTCTCTCAAGTTATATGTTGCTTCATTCAATTCAGTTATGGCTTTTAAAAGTTTATTTTTTGATATAGAAATTTGAGCATTATCTAATGCAATATATGCTAACTCTATTTTTTCGCTGTGTTCTTTTTCTACATCTTCCACGGTAATTATTGGGACTTGACTTTTTGTTTTCAAATCAACAATTTGTTCATTAATTTCTTTAATAAAGTCTTCTCTTTTCATCTTGCGTGAAAGTTCAAGGATTTCTTTTAGTTTTAAGACTGCTTTATTATATTTTAATTCACGAATTATTGCATTTACTTTCTCCAATTCTTTATGAATATATTCTTCTCGCTTTTTTCTTTTTTCTTCCTTCTTACTTAGTTTAATTATTTTTTGCTGAGATTCTGCTTCTTTAAGCAAGCTCTCTAATTGTTCTTTTTCTTCTAGCATTTTTTGCTTAAGAATTCTTAGCCTTTCTTCTTCCTCTTTCTCTCTTTTAAGGATGGGTAAGATGTCATTATCAATGCGACTCATTTCATGCTTCCATCCGATTTCCTTGAACTTTTCTCGAGCTTTCAAGAACGATTCCCTTGCCCTATCGAATTGCTTGATCTCCCTTAATTTAGCTCCTTCTTCAATTAATTTATATGCTTCTTCCGAAATTTCTTTTTCTTTCTTTTTAAGCTCTTGGATTGTAAGCAATTCTTCTTTTTGAATTTCTTGTTGGATCTTTTCTAATTCTTCTACCTTCTGAATTTCTTTCTCCAATTGTTCTTCAAAATGCATTCTCTCTATTTCTTTTTCTTCTAATTTCTTTATTTCTCTTTCATACTCTTCCTTTTTAGTCTTGATGATTCTAATAGATTCATTAATCATCCTAATACCTTCAGCCCAACTAATTTCTGCAAAAATCTCCTTGCTTTCGTTATAATATCTAATTGCTTCATCAAATTGGTTCTTCTCCAATTTTTCTTTGGCAAGATCTATGAGATTAAAAGCTTGTTCTTTCTTGCTTTCATATTCAAGCATTTCTTTTTGCTTTAATTCTAAAGCTTTTTCGCGTTGTAGCTTCATTTCATTTTCTAATTCTTCTGAAATCTTTACTCTAATTTGCTGTTTTATCATTTCTTCTTCTTGCTTTCTTAATTTCTCTTCTTCTAATAATCGCAATTTTTTATCTAAATCTAATTTTTCCTTATAAAATTGAATGGAATTATTTAACTTGCTTGCTTGCTCCATCCATCCTATTTCTTTAAATTTTTCCTGGGCTTGTTTATATAATTTTATTACCCTCTCATAAGGGCAATTAACATTTAAAATGCCCTTAGATTTGATCTCTTGCTTATAGATATTAGCCAGTGATTCTGCTTCATCTAATAAACTAAATATTTCTTCTGATAAAGCTTTCTCTTCTACTTTTCGTTCTTTATCGAGAATTTTAGGTGCTTTTCTTTCTATTCTCGTACTTGCAACATCTAAAATTACTAATTCCTCTTTTTCTCCTTCCTCAACCCTTCTCTGCTCTAATTCTCTTAATTTATCATCTTTAACTTTTTTTTCTTTATAAAATTTAATAGTTTCAAATATTTTTTTGGCTTCATCAAGAGATCCAGCTTGCTTGAATAATTTATGAGCCTCTTTATACAGTTCAATCGCTTGTTCATATGGACTCTCACGAGTCAACATTTCCTTTTTCATCAATAATTCATATTCTCTCACCAATTTCTCTGCTTTGTCTATAAGATTAATAGCCTTTTCCCATAAATCACTCTTTTCATCTTTCATTGCCTTTAATTGGATATCCTCTCCTGGAATCTTAACCATCTTCTCTTTAGATGATTTAATTGCCTCCATGAACTCTTGATGCCGCTTTAATTTTTCCATTTCAATTTCTCTCAACCGTTTATCATTATAGAACTTTTGTCTATATAATTGGGCTTGCTTGGCATACAATTCAGCTTCTCCAGTCCATCCTTTAGCTTTTACTTTAGCATATAAGTCCGTATAAACTTCAGCTAGTTCCAAATAAGGGCATTGAACCTCAAAATTTCCTGCTTTTATCTGTTTTTCGTATTCTCGAGCCATTTTTTCTGCAGAGTCAACAATATCATCAATTTGCCTTTCAAATTCCTCTTCTTCTCTCTTTAACCTTTCAATTTCCTCTAGTTTCTTTTGTGTTTCCAATATTTTTTGTTTTTCGAAATCCACATCCTTATATTTCTTTAATTCTTCGAATTCTAAATCTTTTTTTTGTTTTTCAAATTCTAAATCAATGATCTTTTTTTCTTTTTCCATTAAATCTTCATACTTTCTAATTTGAGTGGAAAATGCTGCTACATCATCCATCCAACGTCTTTCAGAAGCAATATTTTTTGCTTTCTCATAAAGTTCAATAACTTCTGGATATTTAGATTCAATATCCAAATTTCCTTCCTTTATTGCTTTCTTGAAGTTAGCTTCGTATTCTCTTGCGATTTTCTCTGCTTCTTGAATAATTTCATCAACTTGTCTTCGCAATTCAGCCTCTTCTTCTTTTTTCCTCCTTAGTTCTTCTGCTTTTTCTTTTTCAAGTAATTTTTGAGCCTCTATTTTCTCGGGCTCTACTTTTTGCAGTTCCTGGAATTCTTGCTCTTTCTTTTGTTTTTCAAGTTCTAAATCAATTATTTTTTTTTCTTTTTCTAATAAATCCTCAAACTTTCTAATTTGAGTATCAAATGCAGCCACTTCCTTTGTCCAACCTCTTTTAAAAGCAATCTTTCTTGCTTCATTGTACAATTCAATTACTCTGGGATACTTAGATTCAATGTCTAAATTTCCTTCCTTAATTGCTTTCTTAAAATCTGCTTCATGTTCTCTAGCAATTCTTTCAGCTTCTTGAACAATTTCATCAACTTGTTTTCGCAATTCAGCTTCTTCTTCTTTTTTCTTCCTTAATTCTTCTGCCTTTTTTTTTTCAAGTAGTTTTTGAGCCTCAATTTTTTCAGGCTCTACTTTTTGCAATTCCTTGAATTCTTGTTCTTTCTTTTGTTTTTCAAGTTCTAATTCGATTATTTTTTTTTCTTTTGCCAGTAATTCTTCATATTTACGTACTTGAGTTGA
>CAZIEC010000013.1:0-8147 GCA_964538145.1 uncultured archaeon | reverse complement strand
CGATTATTTTTTTTTCTTTTGCCAGTAATTCTTCATATTTACGTACTTGAGTTGAGAATGCTGCCGTTTCATCAACCCATCCTTTCTCAAAGGCAATATTTCTTGCTCTTTTATAGAGGTCAATAACTTCTGGATATTTAGATTCAATATCCAAATTTCCTTCCTTTATTGCTTTTTTAAAGTTAATTTCGTGTTCTCTTGCCAATTTTTCAGCTTCCTGAACAATTTCGTCTACTTGTTTCCTCAATTCAGCTTCTTCTTCCTTTTGCCTTTGCAATTCCTCAGCTCTCTTTTTTTCAAGCATTTTTTTAGCTTCAACTTGTTCAGGTTCTATTTTTTGCATTTCCTTGAATTCTCGTTCTTTTTTTTGCTTTTCAAGTTCTAACTCAATTATTTTTTTTTCCTTTTCTAATAAATCTTCATATTTTCTAATTTGAGTTGAAAGAGCAATAACATCATCTGCCCAATTTCTTTCTGTAGCAATCTTTTTAGCCTTTATGTAGAGTTCAATAACTTCTGGGTATCTAGATTCGATGTCTAAATTTCCCTCCCTTATTGCTTTCTTAAAATTTGCTTCATGTTCTCTAGCAATTCTCTCAGCCTCTTGAACAATTTCATCAACTTGCTTTCTCAATTCAGCTTCTTCTTCTTTTTTCCTTTTTAATTCCTCAACCCTTTTTTTCCCAAAAATTTTCTTGGCTTCAACTTGTTCGGGTTTTACTTTTTGTAGTTCCTTGAATTCTTGTTCTTTCTTTTGTTTTTCAAGTTCTAATTCAATTATTTTTTTTTCCTTTTTTATTAATTCTTCATACTTTCTTATTTGCGTGGAAATTGCTGCTGTTTCTTCAACCAAGCCATTTTCAAAAGCAAGTTCTCTTGCTTTCTTATAAAGTTTAATTATTTCAGGATATTTTGATTCAATATTTAAGTTTCCTTCCTTTATGGCTTTCTTGAAATTAAGCTCATATTCTCTAGCGATTTTCTCCGCTTGTTGGATAATGTCATCAATTGTCTTTTTTAAACCCTCGTCTAATGATGCTTTATCTATTTTTTCTACTTTTTCGACTTGGATCACTCCTTTTTGAGGCGAGAACGTTTCTGGTTTCAATTTAAACATTTCTTCATATTCTCGATCTCTTTCTATTTTCTTTAACTCGAATTCAATTATCTTCTTTTCTTTTTTGTAAAGATCGCGAAATTTCTTCACTTGTGTGGAGTAAATTTCTGCAAAATCATTCCAACCTTGTTCTAAAGCAATTTCTCTTGCTTTTTCATATAAATTAATTATTTCAGGATACTTTGATTCAATATTTAATCTTTTCTCTTTAATTGCTTTTTTAAATTCAATTTCATATTCCCGTGCCATTTTTTCAGCTTTATTGACGAGATCATCAACTTCTTTTCTTTTCCCGGCATTTAATTCTTCAATTTTTTGTTTTTCTTGCAATTCTTTTATTTTTAAGATGTCTTGCCCAATAAGTTGACTTTCTGGTCTAATTTTTTGCAATGCTTCAAATTCTTTTTCTTTTTGGATCTTTTTATGTTCTAATTCGATTATTTTCTTTTCTTTTTCAATCAAATCCCTATATTTTCTTATTTGGGTATTATATATTTCTACTTCATTCTGCCAACCCCTTAATTTAGCAATCTCTCTAATCCTTTCATATATTTTAATTATTTCTGGATATTTGGATAGTATATCTAACCTTTTCTCCTTAATAGCTTTTTTAAATTCAATTTCATATTCTCTTGCTAATTTTTCTGCTTGATTTATTAATTCTTTAATCTGTTCTTGAGCTTCTAAATCTTCTTGCTGTTTTTTCTGAGCTTCTTCAATCATTTTCAATTTTTCGATATCTCTTCCAATCAAGCGTTTATCTGATTTTATTTTGAAAATATCCTCAAATTCTTTATCCCGTTCCATTTTCTTGATCTCCAATTCAATGATCTGCTTTTCTTTTTCTAACAGCTCACTATATTTCCGAATTTGAGAAGAATATGCCATTAATTCTTCGGTTAAGCCTTCTTTTGCAGCAAGATTTCTAGCTTCGGTATATAATTCGATAACTTCGGGATATTTAGATTCGATATTCAAATTTTTTTCTTTTATTGCTTTTTTAAATTCAACTTCATGCTCTCTAGCTAATTTTTCTGCTTTATTAACGAGTTTTTCTATTTGGTCCATTATCTTTTCCTTTTCAGGAGCTATTCCTTGCTTTTCTGTTAATTCTTCTAATTTTTCAAGGTCTATTCCAATTTTCTCACGTTTGGGCGTGACCTTTTGCAATTCTTTGAATTCTTTTTCTTTTTGTAATTTTCTTGCTTCAATTTCTCGCAATTTCAAATCTTTTTGCAATTTTTCCTTGTATAAGTGTATTTGAGCCTGATAAATTTTAGCCTGTTCTTTCCAACCCTTTTCTAAGAGCATGTCACGAATGGATTCATAAATTTCAATAACTCTTGGGTATACTGGCTTCTCAGGTAGTTTGCCCGTTTTTACGGCTTTTTTTACTTCACTCTCATAATCTCTTGCCAATTTTTCAGCAGCATTAACCATTTTTGTGATTTTTTGTTGAAATTGTTCCTCTTCCAACTTTTTTATTGATAATTCTTGCAATTTTGCTGCTTGGGCTTGTAATTGCTTTTCTTTGACCATTCTCGCTTTTTCTAACAATTCTTTTTCTTTTAATTTTTCTTTCTCTAATTCTTGCTGCTTTTTTTGTCTTAGATATTCCATTCTTTTTAATTCCTGGTCTCTTGCATCCATCACTTGCTTTAATATTGCTTCTACTCTTTTAACTTCACTTTCCCATTGAAGGTCTGAAAAAAGTTTAATGCTTTCTTGGTACAATTTAATGGCTTCATCAAACATTTTATCATTGACATACTGAGCAGCCTTTCCCATTAATTCATATGCTTGATTGGACATCTCATCTTCCCTGATCTGTTTTAAATCAGTTCTCATCTTGATGTCTGCTAACTCTTGCTTGGTGCTATAAGGAGTCTGTTCTGAAGGTATTTCTCTAACACTTAAAATTTCATTTATTTTATTCTTTAATGCTTCTACTTCGGCTAACTTATTTACTTGTTCATAAAGACCCATTGCTTGGCGTAATAATTCGATTGCTTTACTTTTTTCTTCTTTCTCAATTAAAGATAATGCTTCTCTTACTAATTGCAATGCTTCTTCGACAATACTGTCTTCCATTTCCTTTAAATCAGAAAAAAAAGCTTCTCTAGTCGGCTCTTTTTCTGGTTGTCGCGATTCTTCATCTTTTTTTTCGTGTTCCCCCATGTTCCTTCAATTCACTCTTTTTTTTACAATTTTATTAAAAATACTTGGAAAACATGATTAAAATAAAAAATTCCAGCAATAGATTATTTAAAAACCCATTTTTAATGAAAAATGTTTAATAATTGATTTAAAAACATGTGATTTAAAACTTTAGCCCTAATTTATTGAGGTTTTTATTTAAAAATTCATCACATATCTTACCTCCTTCTGGTGTCAGCGCCCATCCAGTCGGCTCTTTTTTAACATATCCATGGGATTCAACATCCAATAAGATATCTCTAATTTCATTGATATTTCTCGTTGAATTGAAATCTTCCTTTAAGCAAGTTATTATTTCATTTATGGGTACGGGACCACCAAGTTCATCTTCCATGACTCCCAGAGCAGCTATGATTTGCTCTTGAATGCCCATTTTCTCATCAATTTTACCAGAAATTTCGTCCATTAACCAAGGATATTTTTTTAACATCTTTTTTATTGCTTTCTCATCTCCACTCTCGAACACTTGTTCAAATTCTTCTCTGATTTTCTTTTTTTTTCCCATAATTTAGCACCTAGTTTATTTCAGTAAGGTTCTTATTATAAGTATCTAATTTAATTATTAATACAATCTTTTTTAAAAAATAAAAGAAATAAATATTTTTATTTTTAAGTAAATTTGTCTTGATTGAAAATTTAACGAGAGAAAATTAGATTTTTTTATTTAAATGTTTGGAGGGGAATATTAAAATTTACGATAATGAATATAATAGATTTAGGTACAAGCCTTTAAAAAGAAAATTAAATTTACGAAAAACTCTTTATTATGTGATAATTTTTGCCATAATAATCACCGTTTTGACAATTTTTTGGTGGTGGCCCTCTTGGTTTGCGGACATTGATTTACAAGCACAATTATATTATAACAAGGGAGGACAATTGAATTTTTATGAAATTCAATTTTTAAATTTCTGGTCCACGAGTTTCATAATCAATAAAACTGCTTTAATAGGCGGCTTAATTGGTGTTATTATAATGAATCTGCCTCCAGATAGAACCTTTCTTACAGTAATAGGGACTAAACTAGGCTTCGGAAGACCTTCAATGTTGAAAGCGAGTTTATTTTGGTTCTCTTTTGGATTCGTGTTCTTTTATTTTATTGGATTTACATTAAATGCTAATGAAGGTGCTTTTGCTTGGACATCCTACTTATTAGAAAGGGGACAATTACAAATATCACCTTCTATCTTAACAGATGTATTTAATGTAATCCTAAACGTTAATAATAAGGATTATGTGACTGTATTTTTATATAGCAATGTTGTCTTGCCGATAATTTACTTTATTTTAGGAATATTGATCTTCAGAGCCATTTTAAATGTTATAAGAAATTCTTACTTGCGTAGGAACGATTATTACGTCCTCGCTAATATCATCATCATTATTGGATTAGCTTTTGGCATGTGGTTCTTCACCATACCAATAACACCACTCGATGGAATTGGATTAATCCAAGCTTGGTCGATATTATTTGGTTTTGCAGGATTTTTAAGTCTCGGGGCTTTAATATATTTCATTGGGAGAATAAAGTACATGAGAGATAAGAGGAGTTATTTCTTTCATCGAAAAGAATTAAAAAGATATGCCCTGGGATTTTTATTGGTCTTTATATTCTTATTAATTCCATTATTCATAAGTTTAGGACCAGTCCTCTCTTTAAATAATACTGAGGTTTGGTTGCAACAAGAATGGTATAAAAAAATTAATAGAGAAATTGAATGGACCAAAGATTGTGCTGGTTTAAGCATGTTTGACGCCCGTCCCATAGAAAATTTTACAAAATCATCAACTACTCCTGATGCTGTAATGATTTCTCAAATACGACAATTTGACCAAGATTTTGCCGTTCAATACTTAGCAGCCTCCATAGGTTCCACTTTTGAAGGATTGGCTGATTCAGATATTATTTATATTAATAATAAAGAATATTGGGTTGCACCAAAAACGGTTAGGTTTTCAGAAATTACTGGAGATGCCGTACAAACGAATACAGAACTATATGATCACGTTGAGGGATTTTTGGCAATGGATACTTTTTCTGGAAATTTAGTTAATGTAACAGCTGCATTTAACATTTCTGCTAATTATCCAATATTTTTTGGCGAAACAGAAAGTGAGAAATATTTGGAGCAAGCATTGGGTTATGTTTATGAAGAAGTAATAGGAGCCTATGATTCTGACATTTTACTGGGAACTCAATGGGCAGAAGGCATTCCAAATAATAAATATCGTTATGAAGGTCAACCCGATGGGGTACTTACTGGACTAGAGGGCTTTTGGAAGACTTTAAATATTGGATTATTCGCTTATGCATTTCAAGCTGAACATAAATATTTGATAAATAGGAATGTTAAGACCAGAGTAGAACGCGCATTACTGCCACAACTGAAAATTGATTACGATCCCTATCTGGTATTTGATATGGCTAGAGGTAAAATGTATTATGCAGTTTCGATTTATACTTTCATTAATGTCGGTTCATATGCAAGATATCCAGTATTGAGGTTTTTAGGAGTATGCTTAGTAGACGTGCTTGATGGTAGATTATCTTTTTACAAGAATCATAATTTAAACATTAATGATCCTACTTATCCATTATGGAAAATTTACTTGAGCGAATATGATTGGCAAGATCCGCCTAATTGGTTAAAAGAACAAATCCGTTATCCAGAAGATCTCTTTGAAACTCAATTAAGAGCCAATTATATATATCACGTGAAGAATCCATCTACATGGAGGCGAGGTGACGATTTTTATGAACGACCTGAAGGTGGAGATCTCTTTTATATTGAAACTGATGTGGGTGAAGGTATAGAATATGTAGGAATTGACTTGGTAGAATATAAAGGTCAAACAGCAACTTTATTGGCTGGAATGTACGTCATCAGACATGGAGAACATCTTGGAGAAGCCCTCTTCTATTACACGAGTGGTTCAGAAAAAACTTTGATCGGGCCAAGAACAGCACGAGAGACTTACGAGTCTGAAGCAACGCAAGAGATTTCTCTAATTGCTGGTGCTAGAAATGGAAATATACTATTATACCCATTAGCGGATTCCATCTATTTTTACATTCCAACATATTCTACAGCAGGGTCATTACAACAATTAAAATTAGCTGGGTTAGTAGAAGCTTTTACGAGGAAAGTAGGATATGGAGCAAATGCCCAAGAAGCCTATAACAATCTAAATATTACGAGCGGGCCATCAGTATCCAATATCTCATTATCTTATAATTTAGAAATTGAAACTTCTATGACTTATCCCGATCAACCAGCCAACTTTAAGATTACATTGCAAAATCAGGATACAAATTATTCTGCACCTGGATTAAATGTGAAGGTGAATCTTACAATTTATTCATCAACTTCAAACGATCTTGAATACACAATAATCGTGCCTCCGTATTTATATCCTATTGCAAACCACACTTATAACTTTACCAGTGGTTCCACGTCTTATACTGCTGTAAATTTCACCATGATCAGCACGACTTTATACTTTGGCGAAGGTTTAATCTTAAATGGCTATCTAAATACTTCAAAAGGAAATGTCATCATATATGCACGATGGACACTAATTGTTAACGATAAAGTGATCTATCAATCAATAGAAAATATAATTTTAGTATTAGAATAAATTTGAATCTTTTATTTAAACTTTTTATTTTTAAATATTATTTTATTGAAAATATTATCAACTTATTTAGAATAACTTAATTATTTAATTCTTGGATAAAAATGGTAAATCATGGCATCCAAACATTCTTGAATGTTGTAAAATAAATTATGAAGAAGGATCCCTGATTTTAATTATTATTTGAATTTAATTTTTTTTCTACAAGTTCCACGATTCTTGGCAATACGGAACCAATTTTTTCATGAATAACTATTTCAGCATAAGGGTCTACATCAGTTTCTTGAATGTTGATTATGGCTAATTTTGCTCCTAAAGATAATGCCTTTCTTGGGTAAAATGCTACTGGATATACTAATAAGCTAGAACCTAAAACAAGAAGAAGGTCGCATTCGGCAATTAGTTCATCTGCTGCTAAGAGAGTTTCTGAATGAAGTGGTTCGCCAAAAAATATAGCATTTGGTTTTAATAGACCGTTACACTCTTCACAAGATGGAGCATATTTACCTCGAAGTACTTGATTTATCATTGTAGTAATGGGATAAACTTTCTTGCATCTTAGACATATGGCTTCATTAGCAGTACCATGGAGTTCGATTACGTTTTTTGTTTTTGCTCGAGAATGAAGCCCATCAATATTTTGAGTTAACACCCCTAATAATTTTCCTAATCTTTGGAGTTTAGTTAATGCTTTATGGCCCTTGTTCGGCTTGGCACGGAAAATCTGCATTCCCATTTCCAGCATGAACTTTAAATTTTTAGAAGTGTTAGAGACATAAGAATGGATGCTTGCGAATTCATCAGGGCTAACCTTTTCCCATAATCCCGTACCTGGACTCCTAAAATCAGGGATTCCGCTTTCCGTGCTCATTCCAGCTCCGGTTAATACAACAATATTTTTCGATTTGATGATTAAGTCTGCCAATTTATTTATTTTTTCATTTAAATCTTCCATTATCTAAATTTCCTCGCCCTTTCGAAATGAATTTAATGAACCAGATAAATAAAATCTTTCAAGAATTTTTATAACTAACATCAATATAATATTAAAAAATTGGGTTTTAAAAAATCTAATCTTCATTATATGGAAAATTTAATAATAAATATTAGGATCTAAGAATTTAATTATAAAAATAATTTAAATTTATTATTTTAGTCCTCAAAAGAATTAAAAATA
>CAZIEC010000012.1:19744-29259 GCA_964538145.1 uncultured archaeon | reverse complement strand
AGCCCATAAAAATCCTGTCATTATGAAGAGCGGTAAGAAAGTCAATGAAAGAGTATTCACTGTTGTTATTAAAATATTCATTGAAGGCCCTGCAGTATCTTTCAGAGGATCTCCAAAAGTATCACCTATAATAGATGCCTTATGTGCAAAGCTGCCCTTTCCACCGTGCAAGCCATCCTCAATTCCTTTCTTAGCGTTATCTAATGAGGCACCACCTATGCTCATGAATAATCCAAATATTAAACATCCTAAAAGATTTCCAATCAATAATGCTGATATGACAATTGGTCCCAGTAATATCCCTACTAAAATTACAATTCCAATTATTATCAATACAGGTTTTACCATGTTGTGTAAGGCTGTTTTAGCGGAAATGCTAATGCACTCATCATAATCCGGTTTTACTCCTTCCTTACCTTCCTTGAGGCCTGGAATGGTATCAAATTGATATCTTATTTCTTCAACCATTCTTCTCGATCCCTTTCTCACGGCATCTAAGATCATCGATGTAAAAAAGACTGGCAATATTGTTCCTATCGCAAAACCTGTAATTATTAGGGGATTATGAAAGTCCAAATAGTCAAAGATGTGAATTAATTGATTGCTACTTATGAAAAAACTCGTGATTTCTTCTCCAAGAGAGTGAGATGTCAATAAAAAAGTAAAGAACATTACAATACTACTAAATCCTCCACAAATTAGAGCGAAACCTTTGGCAATCGCTTTTGTAGTGTTTCCTAAAGCATCTAATTTTGCTAAATTTTCTCTTAATCCTTCTGGTGCCTCATCTCTACCTATTTCTGCAATTCCAGCGGCATTATCAATTATGGGTCCAAATGTGTCGAAACTTAAAACTGTTGAAATTATTGTATCACTAGCAATGGATGCCATATTTACGCCCCATATGGCAAAAGCGATAAGAATTATTGTAGGTGAAATTGAACTGCCCAAAATGTTTGTTGTAGGGAAATTTGAAGCATTACCATAGTACTCTATGATAAATTTTTGACCAAAAACATAAGCAATGATGACTGATATACAAAATATTATGACGGGAAAAAATACTGATTTAAAACCCGTAGAGAGCCCTGAAACGATGCTAATAGAGGCACTTTCCTTAGAGGACTTGGCGACAGTTTTAGTTGGCTTAAAATCGATGCTGGTATAATAGGTTGTAAAGAGAATTGCGACGAATGCAGATATTAAACCCATTAAGCTCGATATGAAGAGATAAATCCCTAATTCTCCAAACAAGAAAATATTCATTCCAAACAATAATACTACATTAAATAGGGTAGAAGCTATGAAAACTCTCCAAATGGATTTAGATGGCTTGTTAAAATCGATTTTAAGAAAAAGTGTAGTAAAAAATAGGGATAATAATCCTAATAGAATGAGTGTCAAATGCGAGATGATAAAAATAGGATTTCCTATTAATAAGAAAAGCGTAAGTGCTAAAACCATTCCACCAATGCCATCAGCAGCAGCACTTTCAAATAGATCTGCACCTCTCCCAGCGCAATCCCCAACATTGTCGCCTACTAAATCTGCAATGATAGCAGGATTCCGGGGGTCATCCTCTCTGATACTCATCTCATACTTTCCTACTATATCCGCACCCATATCCGCAGATTTTGTATAAATACCTCCGCCAACTTGAGCTAAGAGAGATGAAATACTTGCTCCAAAATCATAAGCAATCATTAAATATATATTTCCACCGGTGAGAATGAAGATTAACCAGATCCCTAGAACAAACATTGAAATTGTTAGAATTCCCGTTGTCATGCCCCCATAATAAGCTAATTTAAATCCTTTTTTGGGATCTTCGAATGAGGTCTCAACAACTAGAATATTAGCTTTAGTAGCTGCTCTCATTCCGATAAATCCGGCTAATAACGAGCTTAAAGAACCAGTGAAAAATGTAATTACAGTTATAGTAAAAGCCCAAAATGGATTGCTTAAAAAACTGATCCCAGTGAGACCTACAGGGATCAACAATATGAAGAGGATTGCTACTTGTACTTTTGCTTGCTGCTTTAAATAAATTAAAGAACCTTCATGTATGTAATCGCTAATCTCTCTCATTAATTTAGTTTTCTTTTCTAAAGTTTTTATCTTTCTAAAAATATTGATGATGACTAAAAAAGCACAAATTAACATTATTGGAATAATAAAGTATAAGCATGCGAAAAATACAATATTATTTCCAAAAAGGGCTAGTATTTCTCGAAGTTTTAAGATAATCTCTAATTCAAAAAGCATTCTTAATCAATCTCCAAACATGACCAACGATAATTAGATAAAATAATGGATGTATAAAAATTCTTTTATTCTATATCTTGAATATTAATACTTTTCGGTATGGGGATAAAAATATTCATTTTATGACCACGTATTAAATTCATGTTCTATTATTTTTTTGATTCATAATCAATATTTAAAGATAAAATTTATTGGGTTTAAATTAATAGTGCATTCTCCATGATTGTAATAGAATATTTTAAAATATTTCCAATCTTGATTTATTCTAATTTTCTTATATTAGAAATTTTAGAATTATTATTAACATTTTACGATTTTTATTATTTTTCATTCGGATGGATAGAACAAATCTAATCCTTAGGATAAAAAATTCAATTGACATTTTATTAATGAAATTTTTAAAAATCATATTTATTTTTACTACACATCAAGATTTTTATTTTTAAAGATTCTAAAATGACAGATAAGAATATTATTGAAACATTTTTGAAACCAGAATCAGTTGCAGTCATAGGTGCTTCAAAAAATCCGTTAAAAGGAGGAAATCGGATCGTTAATAACCTCATCTACAATAATTTTAAAGGAAAAATTTTCCCGATCAATCCTAACGCTGATGGCATAATTTATGGCTTAAAATTTCGAAAATCTATATTAGATGTAGATGAAGATGTTGATTTGGCGATATTTTACGTGCCAAATCATAAAATTCCCGAATTATTGAAAGAATGCACGCAAAAGGAAGTCAAGGGAGCCATCATTGAAGCTTCTGGATTTGAAGAGGCAGGAGAGCTTGGTTTAAAGCTTAAAGAAAAAATCATTGATATCACTGAAAACTTTACTAAAATTAGGATTTTAGGACCAAATTGCATGGGTATTACTCGGATTGATGCAGATAGTGATGCGAAGGATAAAGGAGGCTTTTTTTCCAGTTTTGCTGTATTTAATAAGTATAAACGAGGAAATATTGCGATAATCAGTCAATCTGGAATGTTAAATGGAGGATATTTGATGCATGTGATTTCAAAATATCCAGATTTAGGAATTCGATATTCATGTTCTATAGGAAATAAAATGGATTTATCTGAAATTGAATTTCTTGAATATTTTATTGATGATCCTACAGTCAATGTAATTGCTTTATATTTGGAATCCTTTAAAGATCCGAGAAAATTCATCGAACTATCAAATAAAGTAAGGACGATTCCTAAAAAAACCATAATCTTGGTTAAAGGTGGCTTGACGAGACAAGGTCAAATCGCATCTTTTAGTCATACTGGAGCATTGGCTGAAAATGGAAAATTGATTGAAGCAATAATTAAACAATCACACGTAATCCAAGCTAAGAGCTTTTATGAATTATTTCAATTTGCAAGAACTTTTTCAATGGTGTATGAAAGCAACAAGAAATTACCCGTGAAAGGGAATATTGCAATGGTAGCTGGGTCAGGTGGATCAGAAACAATAACTGCTGATTTAGCAACTGCTCAAGGACTTACATTTCCTAAACTTGGCGATAAAACTTATGAAATTATTAAGAATTTTTATCCAACTTGGATGCCTTTCAATAAGTCTGCTGCATTAATCGATATTTGGCCAGCAATGGAAAAAGAAATGATGAAGAGCAAAAATACAGATGCAGTTACTAAAGCAGTTTATGAAGCTCTTATCAATGATCCAGAAATTGAAGGTATTTTTAACATGCTTTTTGTTTCAAGATTATTTAGAAACATGACAAATCTTGATATTTTAACTAAAATTGCTCGTGAAACTGAAAAGCCCATGTTTTTCTGGTTAATCGGAGAAATTAAAGAAATCAATAGGGTCTCGAAGATATTGAGCGCAAATAATTTACCAGAATTTCCAAATTTGAGTGAAATGGTAAAAAACTTTCAAATATTAGTCAATGAAGGTAAAAATAAGAAGAATATTTAGTTTAATTTTTAAAATATCCTCAATTTTCCTTAAAATTATTTTAATATTCAATATAACGAAAATAAACAATTAGCTATAAATTTTATAAACTTTCATTAATTTTTTTATTCAGTTTATTTTCCATGAAAAATTTTGGGGGGATTGTGATGAAAAAGTCGATCACTCCTTACAAAATTGTCATGTGCTGTTTGGTCATTTTATTAAGCATGACAATGGTAATTTCGTTAATAATTGCAAGGAATGCAAATTCAACAATGTACTCCATTAACTTAACTGCTGAAAAAACTGATGGATGGGTCGCTTTAAATTCTCCTACAACAGAAGATTTAAGAGACATTGTTTTTGTAGATAATAAAACGGGATGGATTGTAGGCACATCAGGTACGATTCTACATACTACAGATGGCTTTAATTGGTCGATACAAGCAAGTGGAACGAGCAATGATCTTGAAACTGTTGATTTTATTAATAGTACTTTTGGTTGGGCCATGGGATCTGATTATATTAAAACAACAGACGGTGGTAATACTTGGATAGTCAAGAGTACTCTTAATGCACCTTATCCTAACGAGATTGATCTATACAATGAAACTTTAGGTTTTGGTGGTGGAATTGGAGCAATTTTTCAAATGAAAGATGAAAAAACTGGGTAATGACTCCATATACAGGATCTATCTTTGAAAGTGTCCAAGCATATAATGATAAGGTTTGCTGGATAGGAGGTTATAATGCTTCTGAATCAGCCAACACGATTTATGGTGTAATTCTTAAAACAATTGATGGAGGACTTAATTGGCAAAAAATTACATTACCTGTCCCTTACATCATCGATTTTGACTTCATTGATTTAAATAATGGTTGGTTAGTTGCCGCAGATTCAACGCCAGGATATGCTTGGGGATTATGGAAGACTACAGATGGGGGATTAACTTGGACGCTGGTAAATCGTTTTTCTACAACAGAACCGGTGCTCATAGATTTTGTCAATTTGAATGTGGGTTGGATAGCTTTCTCTACTTATTTCATACATACAACTGACGGAGGAAATACGTGGATTGATCAAGAACCTAAAGATTCAATTAGCGGAATTAGTTCAATGTACTTTTTAGATGAATTACACGGATATGCTGTAGGATATAGTGGAAAGATCTTATATACGAACAATGGTGGGTACCGAAATAGCATGAGCTCCGAAAATCCTACCCCTCCCTCAAACTTGACTATAGGGGGCTTCCAAGTCGGGATAACGGCATTCACAATTTTCATTGCTATTTTTATTACCACGCTAAAGTCAAAGAAACTAAGAAGAAATAAAATTATTAACTAGTTATTTTTTTAATTTTTAGTTCAAAGATTTTATTTAATTGCTTTATTCTGCTATTAAAAAGAACACGTTTAGAAATTAAATGATTTATTACTTCCAATCAATGAGAGAACAAATTTTATCACGTTTCTCGCCCTCAAGATTACTTCTTAACATGACTTATTTTTAACAAGTAAAGTAATGATTTTTATTTATTCATGAAAATGTAAAAACTCAAAAAACTTTATTTGATTATTAAAAAATTTTTTTACCTTTACCCCATTACTTTTAATTAGTTTTAGTCAAATTAGATTTTCATTAATTAATTGTAAAAACCGGTTTAAGAATCATGAGTGAGGAACAAGCTAATCAAAAACATTCAACTTCGCCATACGAGTATTCTTTTGATTATATCCAGAAAAAATTAATGGGTAAAAAAGATAGTTATGGTTTGCTCGTAAAAGAAATAATAAGAACAGGAATCTGTACCGAATGTGGAACTTGCGCCGCAGTTTGTCCAGTACTTGAGTGGGATTATGCCACGAGTCAACCTAAATTAATAGGCAAGTGTACAGGATGCGGCATTTGCTATAATCAATGCCCACGTACTATAACGGATCCTGTTCAATTAATCGGAGAATTTAAAACTGGTTATGTAGCGAGCGCAAAACTCCCAGAAATTGATAGTGGTCAAGATGGAGGAACCGTCACTGCTTTATTATGTTATCTTTTTGAAGAACACTTGATAGATGCTGCTATTGTTACAATGAAAGATATTAAAAGACCATGGTATCCAGTAGCACAGATAATAACATCAAAAGAAGAGGCTATTAAATCATCTGGTTCCATTTATTGCCATTCTCAAACAGTTGAAGCTCTGATGGAAGCCATAAGGCAAGATTTTAGGTCAATAGCTTTTGTTGGAACTCCTTGTAATATTGATGCCGTGGATAAGATGTTAAACTCTCCTGCGGGGATGTTAAAATACTTCATGAGGGCTCATATTTTAAAGATTGGGCTTTTCTGCATGGATTCTTTCTCGCCAGAAGCATTATACACATTTTTTGAGAGAGAGGGAATAGATTTATCTAAAGTTAAAAAAATGGACATTAGTAAGGGAAAATTTCACATTTATTACGAACCTGATTCAGAACCTATTAAATCATATACTATTAGACAACTAGATAAGTTTAAATCATCCAGTTGTAATTTTTGTGTTGATTTAACCGCAGAAAATGCAGATATTTCCATTGGTTCGGTCGGGAGTGGTCCAAATAAAAATACTGTATTTGCGCGGACTGGTTTAGGAGCAGAACTTGTAGAAGATGCTGCTAGCAAGGGTTATCTTGAAATTGAACCCTTTAATGCCATAAATCTTAATGCTGTATTGTATTTAGCAAAACTAAAGAAAGTTTCAAAATATAACATTCAGAAAAGAAAAGTCTTTATAGTTCGAGACGTACAAGAAGAATTGCCCAAAATCGAAACAAAGCCTGAAGAAAAAGCAAAGGTTCTTCCTGTTTTAGGTTCAAGAAAATTCTTTAGCGTAGCAAAATCAATAAATGAAAAAGATAAAATACTTAACCTGGCATTAACAAATACAATAGGATATGTCTTGGAAAATCTCAAGATTAGAGTAGTTACCGTTGAAGACATGTTTGAGAAACGTCCTTGGATCACGACCATTAAGGAACTGTTTCCTTATGAGACTATTGAAATTGATTATCCATTAGAAGTTAGAGATGGAGAAATAGTTTATGATAATGTTCTTGTAGAAGCCATATCCGAATCATATGGAAAGATTTTCTCAAAAACTCTAAAACTCGCACCAAAAAAAGAATAATTACTCTTTTCTCACATTTTATTTTTTATTAATCAATTTTCATTGATTCTGGCAGAATCCAAGCAAAAGGAACTTTTTTTAGCCCTCTTTTTTTTAATTGTTCTATTTTATCCTTATAATTATTAAAAAAATCAAACCCGTATATGCAAATACCTTCATCGATAGCGTCCAGGATGTTCACAACCCCTTCAAAAAACATCTTATTAAATTCTTCACGAGTGTAACAAAAAGCATCTAAACCAACTTTAAAATCGTGAAATCTATAAATTAAATCTGCTCTTTTAATAAAAGGTTGCTTAAAATCACCTACAATAATTAAATCAATATCACTATGAGGTAAAAAATCGCCTCTTGCTCTTGACCCAAAAAGAATTACACAATCTAAATGCAAATGTTTTTTAATTTTTCGAACTATTTTTTTAAGATATTGAATTGTCTCGTTCAATTTAGCTTTGTTTTTCACTAAAATGTTTAATCTCCTCCATTACAAAATTAATTATTTTTTCTGCGTGATTAATTGAATCTTTTGCGTCTTTTTCATTATATGCCTCATGTGGTGAAATATCAGCTAAAGCATCAAGATATCTCGTTGTTAAATAATGTTTATCCAATGAACTTGATTCTCTTTCAATATCATCTATATTTCTTTTTACAATTTTTTCATATTTTTTAAGCAAAGAAAATATTGAATGCCCCCAACTATTTATATTATGAAATGCAAGTAAACCCTTAATAGCTTTTTCTGCAGCTTGTTGTGAGAGAAATACGGAAGTTTTATATCTTTAATTTTCAAAAAGGATTTTAGCGTTTTGAAGATCCCATTTTGCTTCTTTTATCCAATTTTCAACTCGATCTCGCATTAATTTTTCAAAATTATTAATTTTTCTATTGTAATATTGGTATTTTATATGAAATAAATTTTCCTTTTTCTAATAACCAAAATCTATTAATTTTTAAATAAAAAGAATGATATTTAAATTTCAAGCTTATTCATACTTTCATGTTATTTTGGATGTTCATTTTGCACGATTGTGGCAGCTCCCATGCCAAATCCAACACACATGCTTGAGAGAGCGAATTCTTTACCACTATCAATTAATTGATGAACATTTGTTCCAATTAGCCTGCAACCCGTCATGCCAGTCGGATGACCAAGAGCTATTGCACCACCCCATGGATTAAAGTTTGGGTCATTCCAGTCCAAACCTAATTCATAACAACAAGCATATATTACCGGGCTAAAAGCTTCGTTAATTTCTATAAATACCATATCGTCTAATGTCATGTTTGCTCTTTTAAGAACTTCAGGGATCGCTTTTATAGGCCCTGTTAGCTGAAGGATTGGATCCGTACCAACTACAGCATAATTAACAATTGTAGCTTTAATCTCAAATCCATATTCCTCTGCTAATTCCCTAGTCATCCATAGTTGTGCTGCAGCACCATCACTCATGGGGCAACTATTCCCAGCAGTAAGAAATGCCTTGCTCTTTCGCCCTACAATTGTTCTTAATTGGCTTAATTTTTCTAATGATGTATTTGTTCTGGGACTTTCATCTCTCTCTGTTAAAACTGAGAGCGAGGAATCTTGAGCAATTTCATTATTTTCATCTAGCATTGGTTTTCCATTCTCATCAAGTTTAGGACACCAAATAGGTTCAATCTCTTTTGCGCGCTTATCCCAAGATTTCACGGCTTTTTGATGAGATAATAAAGACAACTTATCAAGTTCAGTTCGAAATTCTTCAAGGGTTTTTCCGGATTTTTTCATCCAATGAACTCCCATTACGTGAGCAGCGTTAATTTGGCCAGCAAATTGAGTCTCATGTTCCTTTGCTTTAGCAACTACTTCCGGATGTGTTAAGATTTTTTTACTAGGAGGAATGCTTAAAGGTTTTTTTAATTCCTCGTCATAAATATACGTGTCAGCCATGATGGGATATCTATTTTGGATCTCGACACCCCACAAGTAACACAATCATTTATCCTTGAAGCAATAGCTTGCCAAGCAGACATTACTGCTTGAGTACCACTTGCACATTGACGATTAATTGAAAATCCTGGAATTGATACTAGTAAATGAGCTGTTAAAACAGCAGTTCTTCCAAGATCTAATGCACAATCTCCAATCTGGCTATTGCAAGAAACTATTGAATCTCCAATGATTTTGGG
>CAZIEC010000012.1:4125-19644 GCA_964538145.1 uncultured archaeon | reverse complement strand
CACAATCTCCAATCTGGCTATTGCAAGAAACTATTGAATCTCCAATGATTTTGGGATTGATATCAATTCGACTGAGAATTGTTCTATAACAATGAGCAACTAATTCATCGTCTCGGTGGCGCATTATAGTTCCTCTTTTCTTCCCAATTGGAGTTCTTACATAATCAACTAATACGGGTTCTCTTTTTGGATCTTTAAAATATTTTTCATACATAAATATTGGTTTTAAAATTTTTTACACGCATTTTATTTTTTAAACCCTAAATGAGATTAATTTAAAAATTATAGAAGTAAATGAATGCGTTAATTTAATGTATTGTTTAAAATTGAATATTTATTAAAAAAGATAAATGTTCTATAGAATAAAACATGAAATCTAAAAGATCCAATTCCGTTAATTAATATTTTTAAAATTTTTTAAACGATTGTGATTAACTTTAAAAAATTAATTTAAGTGATTCATTATATTTAATTAATGAATTTTTAGATTTGAAAAAATGTCAAAGATAAAATTAATAATATAAGAATAATGGAAGAAATAAACATATCAAGGAAAATAAATAATTTCCTAAGAGAAATTAGAAAACTTAAAAAAATTTTTACAAAAATTGAATTTATCATACAATATGGGTCTTCTACCATAAAAAATTATTTCTTTGAAGATAGTGATATAGATATCTGTATTTATATTGATGACAAAAACGAAAATTTAGCTAAATTTAGATTAGAAATATTAACTAATATAGATGATATATTTGATATTCAAATATATCAATTATTACCAATTTATGTTCAGATAGAAGTGTTAAAGGGTAAAGTGTTATATGTGAAAAACATTGATTTCCTGTATCAAATAGCAAATGAAACAATAGAAGAATTTGAAGATTTTTATCCATTATATTTAGATTATCTTAATCAGTGAAATAAATGAGAACAGAACTGATAAGAAATAAGTTAGCGATTATTAGAGACAATATAAAATTAATTAAAGAAAATTTACCTGATAAATTTGAAGATTTCATGAATTTAGGTTTGATTAAAGATGGTATTTATAAAAGAATTGAAGCTTCAATACAAGAGATTATTAATATTTGTTCAATAATTAACTCTGATTTAAAATTAGGAATTCCATCAAACAGGGATCAAATAATCTTTGAGTTAGAAAATAATAATATCCTCTCATCAACAATGGCAAGGAAAGTAAAACAAATGAAAGGTTTTAAAAATTTTTTAGTTCATAGATATGGTCAAATAAATGATAAAGTTGCCTTTATTAATATTAGAAGAGAGATTACCGATTTTTGTGATTTTGATAAAGAAATTTCGGATTTTCTAAAAAAATTTCAAGGAAATAAGATTTAATTAAAGTTTTTCTCATTAAGTAAAATAATTTCTAAAGTTATTACTAATTTTAAAACGTAATTAATTCATTAATTAATTAATGAACTTATAAATGTACATTATTTAATCTTAATACCCAATAAATGAAAATTTATTTGCAAATTCGTCATCAACAACTAAAAAATTATTAAAAATAAACATTTATTTGTAAGAAATATTAAAAATAATTCTACAATCAAATACTAATTTGTATTTAAGAAAGTTTTTTTAAAATGTCCTTTTATTTTACACAAGTTAAATATTAATTAAATAGAATATAAGGTGATATCATATTAAGATTAGTTTAGTAGGTCTAAGCGGGTGCGGGAAAACATCTCTTTATTCTGTTGCATTTGCTGAAAAAAGTCCAGAAGATACTAAAAATCTTAGTCCAACTATTTTATACGAAACAAGAAGGCATCCTTTTCTTGGTCTACAAGTCGGAATTTAATCAACATGCAACTCGCATTTGATGTTTTATCGACTTTGGAGGCCAAGAACAATATAGAAAAGAATACATGGAAACACCTGATATCTTTAGAGGAACTGATATCTTAATTCCGATTGTAGATTTACATGATCCTAACGGTTTTGAACAAGCAAAACAATACTTTTTAGATTTATTAGAAATCTATAAGAAGAACAATGAAAAACCAAAAATATTCTTGTTCTTGCATAAATATGATACTCAAGATTATGAAAAAGAATTATTAGATACTAATGTGAAGAAAGCAAAGGAGATTTTCTTAGAAATCTTTAAAGATTATGATTTTGAATATAAATTGACTAGTATATACCAACAAGATGAATTAGCCAAGATTTTCAGGGATATCCTCTTATCATCTTATGCAGAGTTGAAAGAACACGTGGAAAAAGCAGAAAAGCAATTGGAAGAAATTAACGGAAAAGTTATAGTTTCTGACATTTCAGGAAACGTGATTGTTCATAATGTACAAGGAATAAGTAGTGGACTATCATTAAGAGCGGATCTTAGAGATTATATTAATGCTTGCAATACCGTGCGCGAAAATATCTTCATGACAGATTCAGCAGAATTCAAAGGAAAAAATGATGAGGGAAAGGAAATTGAACTTTACATCTTTAAGTACATCTTGGCAATATTAGTAATGAAATCAGGTGAATTTGATTCAAAATCTGCTGAAAAATTAAATATGCTACTCAATGACATGAAGTTGTTCGCAGATTTAATAATCTCAGCTCACATGAAATAGAATTTCAATCTCGTGACATCTCCTTTTTTTAATATTTTTTTAATTTGTATATTTAAAGAGATAAATGCATGTTGTAGATTTTTAAAGATAAAATTTATTATTATCATAAATCTTGTAAACGTCTCACTTACAAAATCGAGGGTGAAATTTGGTTCAATTAAATAATATTTATCAAGAGTTTTACAATTACGGGAAAAACATTGGACAGGTCAGAAAATACACGAAATTTACCGTCATTCCTTTTATTGGTACTATTTTTGCACTTTTAAGTTTTATAGCTACTTTAAAAAGCTTAAAGAATCTCTATAATGCAAATAAGCAATTGAAAAATGAGTTCATTTCGAAGTACCTCTCAAAATTTATCATTATAGTCATCATGAGAACTATTGGCAGTATAATAATATTAATTGGTGCGATACAAGCTGTTATTACACTGATTCTGTTAATAATTAGTGTAAAAGTGATGTTTTATGAATCTTTATTTAGCTTTATTATTTCATTCATCTACATATTTATTGGGTGGTGCTTAAAATTAATAAGTGCTTATATTGAAGGCAGAGCATGGGAACAATTAATATTTTTTCTTGTTCAAGATGGCGCCAAGTTATTTCCTAACTTCCATAAAGAAAGAGTTATTAAAGGATGTGAAGATTTAGTTTATGCCGCTCACATGTATACCTTATCATTTTTAGTTAATAGCCTTTTTACAAGCTATATTTTTAAATTAAAAGGTTATTTAAAACTAGCTGAATTTAGCAAGCTAAATGACATATCTAACAAAATTCCAAAATAATTCAAGCAATTAGAATTCTTTCGAATTATGAAGTAATTAAAAAAATTTTCCATTTTTTTTATTTTACTATCATAAATTTTAATCATGCTGACTCCTGAATGAAGTTTATAAAAATCATTCTAATTAAAATTGTGCTGTTTTTTTTATTTTTTAAATAATCTCTAATTCAGTCATTTTCATACTAAATATTTATAAGACTGAAACATTTAGATTACCATAATAAATAATATATAATTTCTTAACAAAATTGAGGGTAAAAATTTGGCTCAATATAATATTCAACAAGAATTCACTAATTATGGAAAAAACATGCAACTTGTTGCTATTTTCATGGTCTTGACAATTATTCCTTACATTTCGTTCATTTTCTCAATTTTAATGTTAGTCTTTATCTTCATGGCTTTGGGAAATCTTCGTAATGCAAATTATCAATTAAATAGTCTAAATCTCAGTGAACATCGATCAAAGTATATTACAGCTTTTATCTTAAGATTAATTGGAACTTTAGTAATGACTGCAAGCTTGCCATTAGCACTAATCCCGATAATGAGCTCAGGGTATGGATATGGAAGTACATGGAGCATTATAATAATCATGATAATTCCATTAGTCATAGGTTTTATTTTTATGATAGTGGGTGCTATTATTGAAATGGGAGCTTGGGAACAATTACGATTATTTCTAGAACAAGATAGTAAAGATTTATTTCCAGATTTTCTAAAGAGAGAAGCAATTAATGGATGTAATAATTTACGAACAGGAGCGTTGATGTATGCTTTATCTTTTCTTATAGTAACCATATTAATTGGTTTCATCTTTCAGGTTATAGGATTTTTTAAATTAGCTAAATTTAGTCAATTACCACATTTAAGTCAACAAGTTGCAGCTCCACCTAAACCGGAACAACCTACGCCAGTTGCAGAGCCGGTGACTCCCACAAAAGAAGAAGAAAAAAGATTTTGCCCAAATTGTGGGGCTGAAATAAGAGGAGCAGGGAATTTCTGTGCTGAGTGTGGAAGTCCTTTAAAATAATTCTCTTTTTTATTTTTTTTAATTATCCGTTTTAAAATGAGTTATTCTTAAATATTTCAATAAGATTTAATTTTTTTTAAGATACTAAAAAAACTATATCGAAAAGGATTGAATACGCAATGAGTTAAATTAAAGAGCATGTAAAAATGGTGATAAATTGCCCTCAATTAAATCAGATAAGATGCTTGCTTAGAATATTTATTGAACTGCTTTAAGGAATTTAAATTAAAGAATTAATAGATTAAAAAAAATTAATTTGTTTTTAATGAAAATTGTAATTAATTAAAAGAAAATACGATTACAGACCTGTTCAAAAGATCTGTAATTCATTGTATTATTTACAATTATTCCAAGAATTATATTAAAAACATTCAAGTTTTAAGAATGATCTTGATTTAACAATACCAATTATTTTTAATTAAAATTGGTCTACATTTTTTTTTTATACAGAATTAATTTATTAGATAATGATTTACTCAAATATAAGATATTAAAAAAGTTGAAAAATATAATGGCGAACCAAGAGATATATGAGGAGTTTTATAAATACGGCAAGAACATGAAACTAATTGCTATATTCATGATAATTTCCTTAATTTCCTTCAGTTCTCTCATTTTTTTAATAATAATGTTAATTTTTATTGTTTTAGGTCTCCAAAGTTTAAAAATTGCAAATTATCAATTAGATAGTCGAGATATTGCAGAATATCGTTCTAGATTAATCATCTCGTATATTATCAAGTTAATTAGTAATTCTATTTTATTAATAGGAGTTATATCGATCATCATGGCAATACGATTTAGCATAGATTTTGGACTGGGGGCTCCCGATCCTGGGGCTGTAATAATTTATATTATAATTCCAATAGCAACAGGCATTTCTTTAACAATTATTAGTTCCATCATTGAAATGAGTGCTTGGGATTCTTTAATGGCTTTTTTTGAACAATATGGTAAAGATCTATTTCCAGAAGAACTCAATAGAGAATTAATTGAAGGATGCGAAAAATTAAAGGCAGGAGCAAGAATGTACATGATTTTTTTCTTAATACTACCACTAATAATCGGATATATTTTTCAAATAATCGGGTTTTTCAAATTAGCAAAATTAGATCAATTACCAAGATTAATGGAACTAAATTTTAAGAGAAAATCACCAAAAAGTTCTTTAATTAAAGAATATAATAAAAAATTTTGCCCAATTTGTGGAGCTGAAATAAAAGGTAATAATAAATATTGTGTTGAATGTGGCTCTCCAATTAAAGAGGTATTTCTTTAAAAATTTTTATCGTTTTTTTTTAATTTTTTTAATTATTAAGAATTCAAATGATTCTAAAATGAGAAAACTGAATTTAATTTGGTATTATCTTTATCTTTAACATTTTCCAATCAATTTTGAAATGCTAACCAAATGATTTTACAAGAAATTTAAAATATTCAAATGTTTTTAGCTTTATTAAAGGCAAATGACTAAAGAATGAAATTTATGAAATAGTTTATTTTCACTTATTTCTTTTAAATAGTTATTAAAATTTTCAATTTCATTAAAAAAAAGTTTTTTATTACTAAATTAAAAGTTACTATAAAAAATAAGAAATAAAAAAAAATTCTATTAAAATGGACTTGTTTAGAAATGCTTTAATCAAGTTAATTACAGATACACTTGAGAGCCTAAAAAATGATTCAGATTACATTCAAATGAGACTTTTAGTTGCTAATATTTCTAGTGATTTTGAAAAAAGCTTAAAAGCAAAGATTAAGCAAAAGAACGCTCAAATAAAGGTTCGCGAGGCAAACTTGAGCGATGTTGATAAATTTGTTAAAATTTATAAAGAAACTTGGAAATCAACTGCAATGCATTCTCATCCTGTACCAACAGAGATAATGAAAAGAATCATAAAAGATCCACACATACACGTTTTATTGATGGAGAAAAATAAGGAAAACATGGGTTTTGCAATAATCCATCGCTCAGAACATGATCTAAAAATTGGAATCATTGATATTTTAGGGATTTTACCTCAATACCAAGGTAAAGGTTATGGAACTACTTTAGGCGTGCTAATATGGGATTTCTTTAAGAAAAAAGAGATCAAGGAATTAAGATGCCGGGTTTCTGCAAAAAATAAGAAAGCACTTTCTTTTATTACTAATTTAGGCTTTGAAGTTATTTATTAAATTTAAATTGTAAAAAAATTTTGATTTACATCGTTTACATCATGTTTTTTCGCAAGAATTTCTTTCAAGGTGAACATGAAAGTTGAAAAAAACAAAAAATTTTTTAGTAAATCTGTCAAATAAGATTAAAGGGATTTTTTATCGAGATTTAAATTACATCCAAATGAGATTGCTCGTCGATGAAATATCTGAAGATTTTGAAAAAGAATTAAAGGAAAAAGTAGAACATAACATCTTTCATGCTGAAATTCGAGAAGCTACACAAGAAGATGTTGATATTATAATTGAACTCCATGAAAAGGCATGGCACTCCACTCCAATGCCATATAAACGTCTTTCAAGGAAGAACATTATCGATTTAATTGAAGATCAGGAAATAATATTTTTAATTGCCAAGGTAAATAATAAGGATAGTGGATTTGCATTGATTTATTTTACTGGGGAAAAAAATAAGGTTGGAGTGATTGCCGGATTAGGCGTAATACCTGAATTTCAAGGCAAAGGATTGGGTACTGTTTTAGCAATGGCTTGTTGGAAATATTTTAAAGAAAGAGGCGTTGAAGAACTAAGGTGTAAAGTATATAAAGATAATTTTTCATCATTAAGGTTCATTAAAACCTTAGGTTTTAAAGAATATGATGAAGATTTAGTTACTTGGAAAATAAGTTAATGAGAAATAAAACATATTCTTTTAATTTTAAATAAAGAAAATAGGATTTTCAATAATTAATCCATTAATAAAATGAAATTATTTTTTGTATCTTTTCATATAATTTCTTAATTCGCGTAATTGTAGGTTCTAATCATGAGATAAATAATTTTCCCACATTATTTTCCTAACCAAATATTTTCATATATATTTATGTCGTTAAAAAAATCTTTTTCGTTTTACTTTTAGAAAAAGAGAAAAATTTATAACTTTTAAATAGGAGTAAGGCTAATATAAATTAACTATAAAAGTTTTGTCTTAAATAAAACTTTTTGATGCATCATGGATGGAGAAGGCCCCCATAAAAATTCTGAGATTTGGTTAAAATATTGCGAAGAATGCATAAAATCTAAGATTAAAGATATTGGTTGTTCTTCCTCTGAATTCTTTGAGTCTTTGGATGAAGATTAAAAAATTATTAAAAACTTTTTAATTATTAATATATTTTTACTCTCATCTTTTCATTTTTTAAAATCATCTTTATTCATTTAATTTAAAGTTAAATTAGGTGTTTTAGTTGAACTCAATTGAACGAGTAAAGGCGGCATTAACTTTTTCTAATCCAGATAAAGTTCCAGTTTTTAACTTAATTATGGGAGATGTCTTTCCATTACCAATCACTCATTCAAAGAATTGGCAACCTGGTTGGAATGAGGGAGAAGAAGGGTTATTTCCCCACGTTCCTCCGGGATTTAAGTGGAAAAGACCAGATTGGGCTAAAAAAGATCCTAACTATGAAGGTGAGAATTGGAGAAAGATTCCACATGAAGAAATTGATGAATGGGGCTGCATTTGGAATATGAAGGGTCTTGATAAAGATATGGGGCATCCAGGTAGACCTTCATTATTAGACTGGAAAGATTTTGATGATTACATTGAAAAATATACACCCAATCCTTATGATAAAAGCCGATATGCATCTGCTATTAAATTAAAACAGAATCTCAAGGAGAAAAAGTATTTAATGGTTTTAATTAATGGGTTTGGTCCATCTCAAACTGTTGCCGCAATGAGAGGCTTTAACACTTATTTATTAGATCATAAAAGGCATCCAGAAGAACTAAAAAAAGCATTAGAACACGTGGCAAAATATCATATTGATGTCTTAAAGAATTGTTTTAAATTGGGCGTGAATCCACATGGGATCTGGTTGGTCGATGACCTTGGAGAACAAGCAAATCCATTTTTTAGCCCTAGGACTTTTAAGAATATTTATGAAGGAGCATATAGGATGATAATTGATGGCGCTCACGATTTAGGAATGGAAGTACATCATCATTGTTGTGGAAAAGTAGATCCTTTATTGCCAATTTTAATTGATTGGGGTCTGGATGCAATAGAATTTGATAGCCCTCGAATGAATGGATATGAGGATCTTAAACCATATAGAGGAAAAATAATGTTTTGGGGATGTGTTAACATTCAATCAATATATCCGAATGGTACTCCCGAAGAAGTTGAAAGGGAAGTTTGGCACATGATTCGCAATTTAGGAACTCGCCATGGTGGTTTTGGAGCGTATTTTTATCCACAATCAAGGACAATCAGGGTTCCTAGGAAAAATATTAAAGCTTTTGAAAGAGGTTTAGAAAAATATGGAGTTTATTCACAGATACCAGAACATTGGTGGGATTATCCAGTTGAAACAAAATGGGATTATCATACAGTTCCTCCATTGCCACCCTTATAATAATGGATTTTATAAATTAATTTTTTAAATTTAAAATGTTATTTCTAAAATTTGAGAAACCATTCTAACGGTTTAGTTTTAGTACTCTCCCCATCAAATATAATGGCATCATTTTTAATTTCTATATCTCTAGTTATCCCGTTCACTACTAATACTTTAACTTTTGCTAGATCATTTCTAGAAATCTTTAAAACTATCTTCCAATTGCCTCCGATTTTTGGGAAATACCACCCCGCATATCCTTCTTGACTTTTAGAAAAACCGAACAAACTTGAAGAAAATTTAAAGGCTTGTTTTGGTAAAACAGGTTTAATAAACAAGCCTTCCTTAGTAAAATAAACGCCTATTAAATGCTTAAGATTAAAAAGTGGCCACGCGTGAGGATGCAAGTTTAATACGGGAAAATCTGTCCAATTAACCCCTGCTAATTCAAGTTTTTGAGTAGAATCTTCTCTTTTTCCAGTTAAATAAAACTCATCAAAAATGGTTTGGCCAGGATATTTTGATAACTCTGAATTGTACGTATCAGGTCCGCTCCAAATCCCATACCAAATTTTTGGATAATTCTCAGCATGAAATGCTAAAGTATTTTTTTTCCATTCATCCCAAGCTAATTCCTCGCTAACTAGAGATAAAGCCCATATGAGCGTGCCATTTATTGATAGCCACACTCCCGCATTTGGTCCTACTCCAAGAGCAAGATTCTCAATTTTAACTCCCTTGCTTAGTAGCATTGCCCCTATTTTAGAGGGTTTTCTAACTAATTTATCTATGCTATCAACTAAAATCTTTTTTTGTTCCAAGTTCGCAGCATTTCCAATAATCGCCCAAGGTTGAGGTTCTAACCATAACTGTTCTTCTCCCAACCATCCTAGCTCTTCGCTTAACCAAGCTCGCTTAAACCATTGGCCCGTCCATTGTTCATGCACTGCTTTCTTTTGAGATTCCGAGTATTCATTTACAATTTTTGCTTTATTGTTTTCTCCTATAAATTCAAGCATTTCTGCATATAATTTAAGAGTGTAGATTGCCATTGCAGAATTTAACACGCTTTCAGCTACTTTTCGGATTTCTGAATGTTTTTCAGAAGGAATGTGACCGATGATTACTGTATCATTCCAATCACCATTAGAGAGTCTCTGTAACCCATGCTTTCCAATACCTGTAATCTCTGTAAAATGTTTATAACATTTCCAGAGCATTTCTTTTATCTTCAATGTTTTTGCTTTTTTTCCATAGACAGGATATGTATTAATCTCTTCTTCCAAAAATTCAATTTCTTTTGAGGATAAAATGTACTCGCTTGTTAACCATAATAGCCAGAGCTCTAAATCACTTGGTTTAAACGGAGAGGGCATTATCATTCCATATCCAGTTATCCCATATGGAATTTCTCCATCTGCATTTGTTGATTTTAACGTGTATCTGATAACTTCTTTAACGAATTCTCCATTAGTAAAGATCAATGGTAATGCGTGCTGACAAGGATCTCGAGCCGCTCCTTGAAAACCAATTAGATATTGGTAAACATGCCCCTGAGATAGAATATGTTCTTTAAAGTAACTATCATAAGACATTGCCGCTTGTAAATAATAATTATGCCAAAGAATCTCTCGATTTATCCATTCTTCGTCAGGAATCTCGAGTCTCATAAAAGATTTTTTCCATTGTTCGCATGATTTTGAAAAAAGAGAATCTAAGGAAGATTGATATTTTTTGATAAGAGCTTGAAGATCGTATCCTTCAGGAATATATCCATAGGCAAAATACATGGTTTTACTCTCTTTCGGCTTTAATTTAAGATTTCTTTGTAAAATTAATGCATCAAAAGGTTTTTGATCCTCGAGATTTACATTTAAAGATTGACACATATAATCAGGTTTATTCAATCCTCCTTTTCCGAAAAATATTGAATTATTGACACAAATTCCATCAGCCTCATTATCAAGAGAGATTAAAAAAGTATCTGGAGGAAAATTATCTTCAAATGATGCTCTTAATTTCAAATTATTTAATGAATCTTTATCTAAATCTTTATATTTTTTTAGTGTTTTCGAAATGATAATACCGGTACCATTCATTATCTTCTTTACTTCAGTGATATAGCGTTTATTGAGCTCGCGCCGCATTTTTTTAGTGATTGAAAAATCTTTTTTACCTAAAGCATTAATAAAAGCAATGTACGAAAATTGATACATGAGATTATCCCAATATTCGAACCAGTTGAGATTTACAGGTTCATTTTTATTGTTAGTAATGGTAACATGAGAGATCATGATGGGATCATCTCCAAAAGGAGCAAAAATTAATTGTTCAATGTTAAATTCATTTTTAGTAAGAATTTTTTTAAAATAGCCAATTCCAAATATTCTTTTAAAAGATTCTGCGTTTTCACTTGTATAAAATGTATTGATGATATCTTTTCCATCAGTTAGAAATCCAATCCCGCCACCATAATGATTATTAACAGGATCAAAATCATTTAAAAATTTTGGACCGCCCTCATCTTGTCTAACTTGCATATATCCATAATTTGAGGCAATGCCAACCACACGATAATTCCCTACTAAAAACGAATGATCAGTTTTTAATCGCCAAACTTCATTCGTGGGAGAGATTGCTGTTGGGTCATTAATTTGATTACATGTATATTCATATGCGGGAAGTCCATTTTCATCCCAAATCCAACATCCAAAATAACCAGAACCAAATTCTTTACTCTTCATATATCAAATCGCTTTCATTTTAAAAGTCTTATAATTATTAATAAATTTGAAATAATTAAATAAAAACATTTAGGATTTTCATACATTCTTCTATTATAAGGATACTTTTGTATAATACTTTCGCATTTCCAGATGATAAGAATATAAATACCATTAAATCTTCATTTGCTTATCATCTCTTGATTTTAAGCATCATTGGGTAAAATACTGGATATATATAAGCATCTAAAATTTTTGAGTAAAATTTTACGGTATCACCTTCCACCCACATGATTGTACATTTATCAAGCCCGTTATTTTTCATGTCCCATAAACACCAATACAAAAGCTCGGTTCCAATCCCTTTTCCCCTTAAAGAAAGACTAACTCCTGTTGGCCCAAAAGATCCCGGAAATTGTTGATTATAAGATGCCCATCCAATGATCTCACCTTTTTCATTTTTTGCTATAAAAGTAGTAGGAGGAGTATTCTCAAATGTTAATTCAACTTCTTCTGCCCATGTTCCTTCTGGAAAATTGCTTTTAACAAAATTAACCGTATTTCTAAAATCTTCTTCGGCAATTCTTTGTAAAACAAAATTATTTATTTTTTTCTTGGGATTTAGATTCAAGTTATTCAAATGAACAGTAAGATTTTGTCGCAATCTATAGGATCTAAATCTATTTTTCTTGAAAAAAAATATTAAGCTAGTATGCCTTAAATCTACACCTGGTTCCCAGTAGTTAGGCACGCTATCACCATAAGAAATCAATGATAATAACGGATTTTTCTCCAATGCTCGTTTTATCAATTCATTTAACATGGCATTTCCAATTCCTTGTCTCCTATACTTTTTATCGACCAAAATAGCTTTAATATAACAAGTATTTGGATTGATTTTTTCACGCATTATTGCAATTAGAAAAGCTATTGGTGTTTCATTATTCTCATCATTTACTATTAATGTTAATTGTTTATCAAAATCATTATCATCGATTGTACCCCGCTTAAATATATCGAATGGAACGACAAAATGAATTTCGTTTTCAATATAAAGATTATATATCTCTCGTAAATTTTCTTTATTTAATTCACTAAATTCTTTTATTTTAAACATCAATATTATCAACCCTCACAATACATTTTTCAAAAATGTTATATCATAAATAAATTAAAGCATCCTCATTAGATCGTTAAGTGTTCCTTTAAAATGAGGTTTGGGTGAATCTTCTTTTAAATCGGTATTTATGCTTTCAATAAGAAATGTCCAGCAACCAATTTTAGCTGCTGCCAAATCTTTATCTTCATCACCCACCATTAAGCAGTTTTCTGGGACCTTTCCCAAATAATTAACAATTTGTTTAAAATATAACAAATTAGGCTTGGTAGCTCTCATATTTTCATAACTTGTTATCAATTTATAATCAAAATCGCCTAATTCTGCCCATTCAAGCCTTTGTTTAATTGCTGTTAATGGTAATAAAGGTGTTGTTGCAATTACCACATCTAACTCTCGATCAAAAGCCTTTTTAATAACCTTTCTTGCTTCGGGTTTCTTCTTGGTATATTTTTTCAATTTAGAGAAATCTTTTTCATAAAATTCATTAAACAATGGTTCTATTTCTTCTCTCGAATGCCCATTCAAGGGAAAGAAAGAGTTCATAAAAATTTCTAAATTAGTTAATTTTCCATCGTTATTTGTCATTTTATTCGAAGCTTTCAAGATTAAAGAAATGAATTTACTTGGTTTGATAATATGATCAACGGTTTTAGCAAGTGCTTTCAAATAGGCTGGTACAAATCTTTTTAAATCAATATCGATTAATGTACCATCAAGATCAAATAATATTGCCTCGATAAAATCAAGTTTTTTATCTTTCATTTACAAACCCATGTAAATTGGATGATATAATTATGGATTTTAAAGTAGATAAGGATTTTTATTTTAGTAAATAACTAACTTAATTTATAATTATAAAAAAATGAGCAATTTAAAAAACTCTTAAAAATTCTTGGATAATATTAAAATAATTAGTCAATATTTTCTTAACTAATTACGAGAATCGAAAAACCTTGAAAGAATTTTTGTTGATCTATTGCGTGGCAATAGGAAATAAAAAAGGTTAATAAAATCCTAAAATTAATATTATTATAGAATTATTCAAGATGACCATGAAATTAGAACTAATTGATTTAAACAATGGTTCTGTATATGTTGGAGATAAGCTTCACGTAAAAACAATTTATAATTTTGAAGATGATACTTCAATCTCATGGAGCGGTATTCAGTTAATTACACGCCCTCCTTGCTTGAAAGAAGTACAAATAACAAAACAAGAAATATTTTCCAAGGGAAATTTTGAAGCTGGTGAATATATTAGAGAAAAAAATCTATTGATAAAGAATAATATTGTTCCAACAATTAAAAAACGAGATTTAAATTATGAAATTAAGCTAATTTTAAGACTCCCTCACCCTGAAAATCCCGAAGAAAATATATTGATTTTTAAAAAGAAGGAAATTGAAATTAAACCCCGAAATTTTAACAATCAATATAAAGAAACTAATCCAATTTCCTTATCGATATCGGGTTTATCTGTAAATTTGTCTAAAGATATTTTTAGACCAGGAGAAACCATTAAAATTAATTACAAAGCTCCAGACTTTAAAGAACTGGAGTTTAGACTTTTACAAAAATCTAATTTAATATGTTATTGTGAAACATATGGCCAATCTTGTAAAAAAGTAGAAGAATTACCGGCAGCCATAGCTGGAGATGTTAGAACTTCAAACACTAGTAATGGAAATGCATTTCTGAAGGTACCAGAAATTGCTGAACCGACCCACGAATATTTATGGGAGCCAACTGAAAAAGAAAGCTGGGGATTCAAATTAGGAGATTATACAAAATGGTCTTTATTGGTATTAGGAAAACCCAAAATTAGTAGAGATTTAATTAAATTCGAGATTCCAATCACTATTGTAGCAAGCTTTATAAGTAAGATGAAAAAAGACAGTGAACTCTTTTCAAAAGAGCCTACAAAAGCATCAGATGTTTTTGAAAGCATGGCTTCAAGATTTCAAAAAATTTTTGAGATTAAAAAGATAGAACCAGATGGTAATAAGTACTTGATACGGATAAAGAATATTTCCAATAAACAATTAGAAGGAGTATCAGTTCGGGTTTCTGGATTAAAGGAAGAGCTTTTTGAAACGGCACCCTTCCTGAGAGGTTTTAATATTTGGGGACCAGGAGAAGAAAAGGAATTAATTTATGAAAGTAAACATAAAATTTCTGCCATTATTGCACTTTTTGAAGATAATCAGCAAAATTTAATTAGATTACAATATCCTTTATCTTAAAATTTTTTTAGCAACTCTTTCTTTATAAATTATAGATTTCTTGAATTAATCTTTAAAAATAAGTGAAATTATTGAAAAATAACAATTTAGAAAAATTATTTTTTACTGATCCCTTAAAAAAAGGAATTTCTCGTCATTTTGGGGGTATAAGGTTGGAATATTTCTATTTTAATAAAGAACTCGTGATTAAAACAAATAAAAACGAAGTATTGAACGGGTGCTTGCTAAAAGGAGATGCTAAATTGATTTTTGAAGAGCAATCTTATAATTTAAAACAATTCGGATTCTTCTTTCTTCCTCCTAAAAAAGAAGCAATCATTAGAAATGTGGAACTTGATAGCAAACATGGAAATAAAGTTTGTCTACTTTACAGTCCAATAAAAAAACAAAAAGAAATGAAGTTTGAATTAGTAAACATTAATTGGAAAGAATTCTTT
>CAZIEC010000012.1:0-4025 GCA_964538145.1 uncultured archaeon | reverse complement strand
GTATTTTTTCCCGGCAATTTAGGACACATGAATTTTGCTAAACCCACGCTCTTAAAAATGAAGTTTTGCATGTACATGTGGATGATTCCCACATTTGGACTGACAAGTAAAGTTCAACCCATTACTCTTCGGTATTAATTTCAACAACGTTTACTTCATTCTTTATTTGTATTTGAAATTGCTTTAGGTTGTATTGCACTATAAAATATGAGTTTTATTAAGGTTTCAAAAGATTTTAAAACGTTTTCACCATTTATAGCTGTTGTAAATATAATTTCTCCATTCTCTTTTCCTTCAAATTCAATTTCTTTCAAGAAATCTTTGTATTTAAACTTCTCTGGCAAGTCTTGCTTGTTGAACGCGATTACCATTGGCAAATATTTTAATATATCCTTAAAATACGATTTCAATTCCTTCCAAGAGATAATGTTTCTCTTATAGGCAGATTTTTGAGAATCTACTATAAAAATCAAACCATCAATTCCTTCTAGAGTAATTGGTCGAGTGATTGCATAAAAGTCTTGTCCAGTAGTCGTATATAAATGCACTCTCAATACCCAATCCTCATTTTGAAAGGATATTACACCATAATCGAAAAAAAGTGTTCTATTCATGGTGCTCTCAATGCTAGATAATTGATTTTCCTTTCCAAAATGCCTGAATAATGATTTTAAAGAAGTTGTTTTCCCTGAAAGGGCTGGTCCAAAGTAAACAATTTTAATCTGAAGTATTTTATTTGAAGAATCAATTATCATTTTAGAGTCATTCTTTTTTAAAAATTTATCTGAAAATAATTATAAAAAGAAATAGGATTTTTCAATTATGTTTCGAAAATAAGCCCTCATTCAAATCTAATCTTATTTCCATCAAAATAGCAACTTAAATTTCCCCTTAGAATTAATAGCTCCAATTCTCTATGCAATATTGAATCTTCTAAATCAAGTCCATCATGTTCTGATAATTGATTCTTAAGGTCATCAAGCAAGATTTCATTTAAATTGCTAAATGATTGCATTTTTTTAATCCTATCGAGGATTATTTGTTGATTATAAAGGGAATGAGTATTAGAATCTAATTGGTACAGTTTATGGACGAGATCATAATTAAAATTGTGAGTTTTTTCAACCTCTTTTAGTTTCGCTAAAATATTTAAAGCCTCTAAATATTTTTCTCTATTCATTAGATCTTGAACTTCTTGGAGCCTTTGAACAAATTCTTCTTGCTTCATTGTATTGATCAGAAATTAACCAAATTACAAATATTTTTCTCTTTTCAAACAAATCTTTAAAGCTAAATTTTTAAGATAATTAATTTTAATTTTTTCAAAAATTATTTAACAAAGTAAAAATATCAGAAACTTGAATGAATATTAAGAATCAATATTCAATATAAATACCATTTTGATGGATAACAAGCAAAAAAAAACTTTTTTGAATACTCATTTAATTCAATATTAGTAAAATTGATAAATTATAATATATAATAATCAATACAGACATCTCCTCAATATTTTATTAAGAGATGTTTTAAATATTTAATCTTATTTAATATATTAAGAAATAATTTACAAAACATAGATGTAGAAAAATGGATAAAGAAAAAATAAAACAAGTTATAGAAAAAATTCGACCTCAACTTCAAATGGATGGTGGCGATGTAGAGCTTTTAGAAATCACTGATGACGGCGTGGTAAAAGTCCGATTAATGGGACACTGCGCAGGTTGTATTTATTCTCAGCAAACTCTCCAGCTGGGCATTGAGCGCGCCTTAAAGCAATTCGTACCTGAAGTTAAACGGGTTGAGAATGTACCATTTTAAGTAGCTTTCATTGCTCTTAAAATACCTTATTTATTTTCATTTAATTCTTTTATTAAAGAAAATTTATTAGAAATTTAAAAATTAGATTAGATATTTTAATTTTTTTTATAAAAATTTAAAATTTAACTGGAAATTAAAGACTTTCCTTAAAGTTTACATTTAAATAATTTAGTCATTTCGATTAAAATATCTATTTTATCTCGAAAAACAACTAAAAAATTTATAAAACTTCAAGAGAAATAATAATTAATATTTCGATGAATAAATCTTAATATTTCAAAAAGTTAATTATTTTAATTTCATTATCGAAAATATTGCATTTAAACACGAGATTAACATGAGTGAAAAGGAAAATTTGAAAGAAAAAGAAGAGAATGCTGATAAAAAAGAAGAGAAAAGAAAAAAATCTCGAAAGCCAGAAAAGAAGACTCAAGCCCAAATAATTCAAGAAGCACTCGGGATGAACCCCGAAGATATTCGCAACATTGAAGAAAAATTATTTACCGTAAGGTTTTTAGATTATTTCTCTGAAGAGCCTTTAGACTTTATCTTTAAAGATAAAAGTTTCGAGAAATATTTAGAAAAAATTGAAGAGACTATTGCAAAAATGGGAGAAGGAAGTGAAGAAGATAAGCTTTTAAAATTGAATTATGAAGAAAAGCAAATTTCTAAGACAGTTCGAAGTATTAAGGAGAGAACTGAAAAATTAGCAAGAGAGAAAGGCTTCAAAACATCACCAGATAAGCTTTTAAGAAAA
Organism: uncultured archaeon; assembly: GCA_964538145.1. GTDB lineage: Archaea > Asgardarchaeota > Lokiarchaeia > Sigyniarchaeales > SOKP01 > SOKP01. Next base: position 1,450 of record CAZIEC010000012.1, on the reverse strand, counting down.
TATAGTTTATTAGTTACGCTTCCCATGCTCGCATTTGTAGTTATTTTTACAATTTACCCTTTAATTGACTTTACGTTAATGTTCGTGGTTTTATGCGTTTTTTGCATGTTACCACAATTTCTAAGAGGTTTTGTTCTTCGTAAATGGTTTCGGTTCAAGGATGAAAACAGGACAGATATTTATACAAGTAATAGGGATGATATAATCATCATAAAGAGTTTTATTGGAGAAACCCTAAGCAATATTCGAGCACGCTTGTTAGAGTTGAAAGTACCCTTGCAATTAATAAAATTCGTGCTCCATAGTACTGACTATGAGGGTTTACATTTAATTAGTCAAAAAACCTATCGTGGATTAACTCATTATTATGTTCATTTCGAATATCCTGAAGGCATAGAACCAATTCCAATACCTGAAAATCTACGTCAATTCGAACAACCAGTTTTTCCAAAGAAAGAGGAAGAAACTGCTGAAAAAAATTTCATAGTGTTAACGGATCTAAAAGCTAAAGATGGTGTAATTGAAAGTTTTGTTCCAAGTTTAAAAGACAAGTTAGCAGATAAAATTAATGACATGTTAAATAACTCTGAATTTACTCCAGCAGAGATTGATTTCACTAAGATTATTCCAAATTATGGACAAAATCTAGTAATATATTGTTTATGTGGCGAAGTAGCAGAAATAATTAACGTCCAAATATGTACTTGGAAAAAGCAATTTAAATATTATCTATTCGAGAGCATGCGATGTAATTGTGGGGAAAAGGTCTATGTTTTATCATTAATGGACGATACTGAAACTGTTCCTGAAGAATTAATGGAGATTTTTTCAAGTTAATTTTTCTTCTTATCTTGTATTTCATATAATTAGAAGAATTAATACTAAGGATAAACTTTTTTAAATTTTTTTTAAATTTTATATTTTACAAGATGAAATTAATTATTATGGAAAGAAGAATTCTTCCATTAAATCAATTGTAAAGGATTTAAAATGAATGCAGAAGAAAGGGTTTTGAAAGCAATTGAACATGAGGAACCCGATAAGGTTCCTGCATTTGAAAGTACCATAACAAATGCTGCATTAGAAAAGCATTATATGGGTGAGAGTGGAGAAAATCAATACAAAATATATGAAACTTTAAGCAAACTGGGAAAGAAAGGCGATGAATTGCTGAAAAAAGGTTTATTGAATAAAGAAATTGTTAAAAATGTCTTCAAACCTTTATACAAGTTTCATAAAGCTGCTAAATTAGATATCGGTTTAAGCATTTGTTCATTATTCCCAAGAAAACTCTTGCCTAATGGTGAAGGTTATATTGATGAATATGGCAGAATAATGAAATTTGAAAAATACGTGGACAAAGAAGGAAATGTAACAACCATCGCAGGATATTATGGTGGCATTTTTAAGGATTTTGAGGATTATGAAGCTTGGGAACCCTTAGATCCAT
>CAZIEC010000011.1:8654-29565 GCA_964538145.1 uncultured archaeon | reverse complement strand
TAAAAAGAAATTTACAATCGCATACGAGAGCCATTTACTCCATTTGGTTGATTTTTCTTTAAAAAAAGCCTTTTCAATCATATCTTGGAATTTTCTAATTATTATCGCCTTTAAAAAAATTACTTGAAAACTAAATCATTACAAACAATTCAAAATCATGGTTATTTAATTTAAAATTTTTTTAATTATAATGAAAATTCTCTAAAGAATTTAGAAATCATCTCACATCAATATCCAGCATTCTTCAACACATCTAAAAATTAAAGATTATTTTTTAGTATGGAGATCTTGCATGATTCTTAAATGTTTAATTAAAAAGTATTAATTATGGAAAAGATTTTTGTTTTGAAAGAAATAACACTCTAAAAATTCATTTTAATAAATTTTTATTAGAGAAAAAATAAATTTAAATCTCTATGAGGTTTTCAAAAAACATAATTTTTTATAAAAATTCTTTCATAATAAACTTAAATTAAGTATATGAAAATATTTATTAAAATTCAATTTAATATAATATTAAGTTATTGAACTTATTTGGTGGAGAATGTGTCCATAGATACTAAAAGTTTTGATACGATATTAAGTAAGATAATAAAGTCAGAAAGTGGAATAAAGAAAGTTATCTTGGTAGATCGAACAGGATTAACCATAGCTAGTGTTTCTAAATTTTCTTATTTTCCCGCAGATGTCGATGGAATCGGTGCTATAGCATCTGCTGTATTTTGTGCAAGTGAAGAACAAGGAAAAAATCTAGAATTAGGCGAACTTGAAATTGTTACAAGTGAATTTAGTGGAGGAAAGATTTTTGCTTCAGCTTGTGGAAAAAAGGGGGTTTTGACATTGATCTCTGATCCTGACATTAATATAGGTCTTATTCGCTTGATTTTAAAACGTTCTGGAGAAGAATTACGAGAAATTCTTGATGAGTTCTTATCAGATGTTCCTGAAACTCTTGACTCTGGAATTGATTTGAGCGATTTAGATCAATTAACTCCAGATTAAAAAAAATTCTCATAATTATTAATCTTATAATTTTCCAATATTTCCTTAAATATTAAGTATTAAATGACTAATTTCTCTAAAAATTGCTATTCTCATCTAAATTTTCAAAATTTATTATGAATTATTAGATTTCAATAATTAATATACCCATTAATATCCTCGTGTTTGATTAGTATTTAAAAAAGCTTGTTTTAAAATTTATCATTTCTTTCTTTTCAATTATATTATTAAAATAAATTATGTTCTTTCAATATTTCTAAGTAATGATCACGCTCTCTTCTCAATATTTTAATCTCTTTTTTTAATTCGATTATTTGCTCGTTTAATGCATCTACTTTTGAGTTATTTAAATCCAGTTCTCTTTTTAAATTCTTGATTTTTAGTTTTAGATTTGTAATAGTTTCTAAGTGAATGTCATTTGTTTCATTTAACTGATTAAATTTATATTGGAGTTCTGAATACTTTTTTTCAAGTTTTTTAATAATTTTGTTTAATTCATCATTTTTCCTTTTGTAGTTTTCTATTTCTGAGTCATAATTGCTTAATTTCGACTTTAAATCAGTTGTATTCAATTCTTCTTCTCTTAATTTATTTAATTCCCTTTCGATTTCCACCATCTTATTTTTGAGTAAAACATTTTCAGAACTTATTTCTTTGTTCACTTTTTCTAAATTTTCATTCTCTTTCTTCATATTTTCAATTGAATTTGTTAGATCATCAAGCTGTTCATTTAAAGTTTTGATTATTTCATCTTTTTCCGCCACTTCACTCGCTAATTTTAAGTTATTAATATGTAATTTGGATATTTCCATTTCTTTTTCTTCAATTGATTTTTTTAATAATATATTTTCTTGTCCTGCCATATCGGATAATTTATCTTCATATTCATTAAAGGAATTTTTATCTTTTTTATTTTTAAGATTAAGAAATTCTTTCTCTTGAAAGTATAATTTTTTTTTAACAGAGTGGAACTCACCTTCAACAATCTCGTTCCAAAAAGGTTCTAATTGGAATCCTTTTAGCTGCCTATAATAATTAGATAATAAAATGTTAAAATCTCGTGCTTCCCTCTTGGGTAAAACTTCATTAGCAAATCTTCTTAACATTCCTTCATAATCTTTTTTTAAATCATCTCTTGCATCTAAAAATAGAGATAAAATATAATTTGGTTTTCCTATGAAATGCTTAAAATCTCTACCTGAATATAAGTTTATTATGCGAATTTCTTCATTTAATTCTATTACAAATGATTTTGGCTTATCTAAATTTTTAATAAAATCATTTCTAATTACGTTTTTCAATTTTTCTAAAGTAGGTAAATTGATAAATTCTGTAGGAATTTGAGAATCCATCTTAATCTCTTCAGATTCATCTACTTTAAAGATTATTAATCCTTTCATTTTCCTTGATCATCTCTTTTTGGTTTGAAAATTTAATTATCCATGATATGCAATACACGAAATAAAGTTTTTTCTTATATTTATTTATTTTTTCAAAAATGGAAGCTTGAAATCCTTAAAAATTAAAATTAAATTAAAACATTGCATCAAAAAGATCCAGCAAGCTTAAAAATTGAATTTTAATAAAAATTAATCTAAATAACTTTTAACCAATTCTCTAAATTCCTGTACTCTTATAGGCTTAGAAATATATTCGTTAAATCCCGCATTAAGAATTCTTTCTTTATCTCCTTTCATGGCAAATGAAGTAACAGCGATCATTGGGACATTTTTAAACTTTTCAATTTTCCGCAATTTTTTGCAAATTTCAACACCATCTAATTCTGGCAGTTGAATATCCAAAATTATTAAATCGGGCTCTCCCGATTTAATCAGTTCAAATCCTAAATCACCCCTAGTTTCTTCGTAAATCTCTACATCTGGTATTAGTTTTAAAATTGCTCTAAATAATTTCATATTTTTTTCATTATCTTCAATAACATAAATTTTTTTCAATTAGAATCATCTTTTTGGTATTATTTATTCTTAATTTAAAAATAAAGATATGATATTTTATTTTTTGCTTATCAATACCTTTATAAATAACATTTTTTATTGTTTATTTAAATTTAATTATATCTGGAATTGTTTTTTTTCCTATTAAAGAGGAGGATCAATGATTAATGGTTCAAGGGGTCATACTATTTAGTTGGGATCAAAAAATAGGGACAATTGTAGAAGTAAAATATCCAGAAAATTTAGTTGTGTCCCAGTATTTAGCAAATAAAATCTTCATGACATTTGCTTATAGTGAAGATTATCTTAAAGAAGAATTAATAGAAATAAACTATGAGAATAAAATTTTATTATCGTACTGTGATAAAACAAGAATTTCCCAGTTTGGTTACGAAATCATAACTCTCATATTGGATGAGAGAGAACATGTCAAGCTTAATATGTTCAAGCAATTATTATATGATTTTGGTAAAAAGGTTTTCAGTTTTGATAAAAATGAAAGGGGCCGTTATTTCTTAGATAATATTAATATTCTCTTTAAAGAATCTACGACAAAAAAGATACTTTTACTGGGGAGACCTGGAACTGGTAAAACTACCATAAAAAAGATAATTTTCGAAGGAGCGGATCCAAAACATTTATTGTATAATCCATTAGAACCCACAAGAGGTATTGTTCCCAGTGCTCAAACATGGTTAGATTTACAATTAGGAATATTTGATTCTTCAGGACAAGAATTAGATGATTTACTTAATAATAGAGATGATCAAGATCATTTGTTAGCATTTGAAGATACCAATTTTACGATTTACATATTTGATTATACAATTTGGTCTTCAAATTTTAATGAAGTTCTTGAGGATATAAAAAAAATTCAAGCCATAATTAATGAATATGGTGGCATTAATAAACTAATTTTAATCATGCATAAAATTGATCTCATTAATATTAATAAAAGACAAGAAATAAAAAATGATGTTGAATCTAAGATTAAACAAGAATTTAATCTACCAATATTCTTCACTAGCATCTTGCCAGATTTAATTTATGATTTGTATAATTCTTTTTACGAGATATTAAGTATTTACTCCGAGGAGACATATAATTTAAAGAAGATTTTAGATGAAAGTTTAAAAGAAATTGAGAAAACGATGTTTTATATCACCAATACTAATGATAGTATCATAGTTCAAACGATGACTAAGGATTTTAACACTCAAATCATTAATTATACGCACAAATTGATCGCTCAATTGAATCAGAATTTTGAAGAAATGTCTAATAACGATAATATTGAATATTTAATCCTTTCAAGTTCAGGTCAATTAAACATTATTATGAACAATCTCAAATTAGAAAAATATAATTTGAAGAATTTAATTGGAGTCTCTTCATCGCTCGGTTCGAATAAATTGAAATTTAAAGTTGGAGAAATAGGCTCCAAGATAAGACAGTATTACTTTCTATCATTTAAAAAAGATAATAACTAAAAAAAATAGTAAAGATGGGAAATAAATTAATATTTATAGGACCTCCTGGAGCAGGTAAAACCACTCTTCGGAAGATTTTTTTTGAAGGTGAAAATACTAAAAAACTTCTTGAATATGCTTTAGAACCAACATATGGAGAAGAATCAATAATTTTAAGGCTTCCTAAAATACATGAAGAGATTGGAATTTTTGATTTAGCAGGACAGGAAAATGAACGTTGGCTTGAAAGTGAAGAGAGGGCTATTTTTTTGGATACAAATATCATACTTGGCGTAATGGATGTAACTGCTGAAATAGATGCAATTATTGAATTTATAACCAAAATATTAAAAATTAGGAATGAAGTTACTCCTTCTGCTTTTGTATATATATTATTACATAAAATTGATTTAATTAGTTTTAAAAAGCTTGAAAGACTAAAAGATGAAATAAAATTTAAGTTTATAGATGCAAAGCAAACTAAATTTTTCTTTACAAGTTTGAAAAGAGAATTTTTTTATCAAACATTCTCCTGTTTCCTACAAATAATTAAAAAAAGCATTTCAACAGAGGAAGAAGGAGAAAGTACGGCAATATTAAATGTTTTGGAAGAGAATTTTAATTTAATCAAGATTATCGATGAAGAAATAATAATTTCAAAAGAAGAATTAGCAAGAAAACTAAATAAACCTGTTGCAATAATAGATATTCTTTTAAGAAATTTAGAAAAAAAGGGGTATGTAAAGGTTGAGAATGTAGAAAATCAAAAATTAATTAGTTTAACAGATGAGGGCAAAAATAATTATAAGAACATATATACAACGCTTCTTGTTTTCCCAGAGAATATAACTGGCCAGATATCTATTGAAGAAAAAGAGGTTGCTAAAAAAGAGAAATATCCTTTCATCGGAGCATTTGTTGCTGATAAAAACGGGAAATTGCTTTTTAAAATAGAGAATGAAAAAGATGCTATCAAGCAAATTCTAATGGATAATTTCCAACAAGAAGAGGGAATTCCTCCTTTAGAATTGGATCTAATTCCAATGTTTATTAGTGCTTTAGAGAAATTTTCTAAAGAATTAAATATTAGAGATTTAGTAAACCTCGAATTAGGAGGTACCAATCTAAAATTAAATGTATTTTCTTATGAAGATTTTACAGTAACTTTTTTTATGTATCCCGATGTGAATATAAAAGCAGTAGAATATGAAATAAGAGGATTTTTTGATGAAATATTTGAAGAATATCGAGAGCAGTTAAATTATAGCATTCAGAGTGGATATTTGGATAATCTGGAACCAATAATTAATAAATGCAATATTTGGTTAAAAGAATTAAATAAAAAATATAATAATATGTTAATAAGTTATGATTTAATTGATATGTCTAATGCAAAGGATTTATTCATTAAAATTGATGAATTATATGCGAAAATCAGCACAAAATCAACAATAACATTAGAAAAAATAAAAAAATTGAAAGTAGACTTAATGAAAGCGATGTTATCAAACGATTTTGATGAGATAAAGAAAATTAGTAAAAAGGCAAATGAAATAAGCTCCAATTTTTTATTTTAATCTAATAACCTTCCTTTAATTCTTCTAATTTCTTTGGAATATTAAACGTAAAAGTACTTCCTGATCCAAGCACGCTGAAAAAACTTATTTCTCCGCCATGTAATTCTACTAATCTTTTTGTTAATGATAAGCCTAAACCAGTACCTGGGACAGATCTAACATATGGAGAATCTATTCTTTTAAATTCCTTAAATATAAGTGGAAAGTCTTTTCTAGCAATTCCAATCCCCGTATCTTTTACTTTAAAGATCCAATCATTATATGTCTCTCTTACTACAAGAGTTATTTGGCCTTCCATTGTAAATTTAATCGCATTAGTTAATAAATTCAATAATATTTCCTTAAATCGGATTGGGTCCGCATAAATGTATTTTTCATCGTCCAAACCTTTAATCTCAAGTTCTAAACCCTTTTTATTTATATCTGGCATCAAGCTTGAGACAACTTGATTGATAATGCTGTTTAATGAAAATTTTTGAATGTTTAAAGTAACTTGACCAGATTCGATCTTAGAAATATCTAGTATATGTTTTACCATCTCAAATTGATGTTCCGCGGAAGCTTTAATATCTTTAATAAATTCCTCTTGATCCTTATTTAATGGCCCATAAACTCCTTCTAATAATAATTCTGCAAATCCAATGATTGCATTCAAAGGTGTTCGCAATTCATGGGACATTGTTGCCATGAATTCAGTTTTGAATTGGGAAGATTTTAATATTTGGTCCAAATATAATTTTTGTTGTTTAAGAGCATCATTCAATTCTTTTGTACGCTTTTTTACTTCATTTTCTAACTTTATTTTAAATTGTTCCTCCAAGAATTCTCGCTTTTTCTTTTCTGTAATATCTTTAAAAAGAAGTTGTATTAACATTCTATTTTCTTGCTTGATAAGTGAGGCTTGAATTTCTACCCAAATATCTTCATCATTTTTAGTTCGAATTTGAATTTCGATTGGTTCTGGAAAATCATCTTTAAAAGAAGCAGTAAAAATTGATTTAAAATATTTTTTTAAATCTACTAAAAATATTTCTGGGAATTCATAAATTGACTTCCCAATAAAAAAATCTTTTTCATAACCAAACAATTTTTTTACTGTTTTGTTTGAATCTACAATATTACCATAAAAGTTAATTAATAATATGGCATTAGGAGAGTTATCGAATAAATTTCGATACCTTTCCTCTGCTAACCTCTGTTCTGTAATATCTCTACAGACCATTAATAATTTTTCTTGTTCATTTTCATCTTTAAATTTCTTAATCAGACATCTTAAGACAACATGAGAATCATCCTCTTGTTTTAACATAAATTCAACCTTTCCGAAACCTTTTTCAAAAGATTTCTTGAGAGATGCCTGAACAATTTCTTTATCATCTTCATGTATGAAGTTTAAAATAGATTTGCCTATAACATTTCTCATTGAGGTTTTTGATAAAGATTTTAAAGCACTTTTATTTAGGTATTTTATTTCTAAATCCGCATCAATGATTAATATTAAATCGCTAATATTATCAACAATTAATCTATATTGTTCCCTATTTTCTTTAAGTATATACTCGTTATATTTATTCTGAATAATAAAATGAATTAAATTTATTATTTGATAAATTTCTGAAAATTTTTCTTTTAATTCAATTAAATTAAATGAATGTTTAAATGTAATAAATGCATCTATGTTTGAATTTAAAGATAGTGGAAAGATTAATAATGATTTTGTACCTTGATCTTGAAAATATGAATTTAAATAATTGTAAAAAGGGATATCTTTCATGTCTTTACTTATGTGAATAAACTTGTTTTCTTTTATTTCTTGAATCATCCAGTTCAATACGCTATATTCTTGTATTTGGAAGAAATTGTGAAACTTTAGACATCTTTTATCTATACAATTGTAGAAAAAGTCCCTTTTAGCAGAATTAACTGGAATTATGTAAATCTCTTGAACATCTAATGACTTTTCAAAGAATTTAAATAGATCATGAAGATCCCAATTATAATTTCCCTTTTCGAGAAGATCCATGAATTTGTTTGATATATAATTTCTTGAATCTTCATAATTTTCAATTTCATTATCCAATTTGCTCTCAATGTTTTTATTTTCCAACATTTCTTTATTTTTTTTATTATTTTTAATTTTAAATCATCTACAGCAAGTTAAAAAATTTAATTAAATCATCAGATGGTTTTCGACTAAATTTGTTCCTAATTATCTTAGGTATTAAAAAATTGAAAGTCACACCTCCTTTTATACCACTTTCAACCCAAAAATATCCACCATGTAATTGAATTAGTCTTTTAGTTAAGTAGAATTCAAAACCCAATCCATCCTTGGGTTCGAATGATTTGGATATTATTGGTTGAAATTCATTTACGAATTTCTGAATCTTCTCAATATTGGCTTTAGTATCGGTGTTTTGAATCGAAAACATCCAATTATTTTTATCTTGATTAATTTCAAGATAGATTTCTCCTTTATTTGAAAATCTAATTGCATTACGCAATAAATTATATAAAATTTGCTTGAATCTCATCCGGTCAGCAATAATAAAATCCTTCTTAGTTATTCCAGATATTATTAATTTTAAATTCTTTTTTTGGCATAAAGGTGTTAACTCTAAATTTAGTTCGTTGATTAAATCGCGTAAAACTATATTTTCAAGCTTTAAATTAATCTTTCCAGAATCAATCTTAGAAATATCAAGGATATTCATTATCATATTTAAGAGTTTTTCAGAAGATTGTTTTATATCTAAAACATACTCTAATTGTTCTTTCGTGAGAGTTCCATAATGTTTATCCAATAATAGGTCAGTAAATCCTATTATAGCATTTAATGGAGTTCTTAATTCATGAGAAATTGTTGCTAAAAAGTCTGATTTAAAATTATATGCTTTTATAATTTCATCTAAAAGGTGTTTTTGTTTTTCCATTGTTCTTTTGAGTTGCTTGGTACTTATTTGCACCCGTTTTTCTAACTCACGCTGAAAATTATTCTTTATTTTTTCTAAATTCTTTCTTTCCGTTATATCTCTTGTAAAACAAAAAAATCCATTAATCCTTTTATTATTCTCTCGTGAAATGTAAAGAGAAGTCTCAACATATAAATTTTTTCCATCTTTTCTTTCTAATTCTAATTCTATAGTGCAAAAATCCCTTGTTCCTTCTCCTAACAGATAGTTTATTGTAGAAATTATCTTATTGACACTTTTTTCATTAAACAAATTGTATAAGTTTAAATGAAAGATTTCTTCTCGAGAATACCCTGTAAGTTTACAAAAAGCATCGTTAAAAAACATGAAGTTTCCTCTTAAATCAATTTTATAAAAAGCCTCATTAACATTTTTTAAAATTATTTGGAATGCTTCTTCTGATTGGTTAAAGAGTTCTCCTGAATTTTTAAACTTAGAAATATCTATTAGTGTCAAAATATGATATATATTTTTCTCTTCATGATCAATTAAAGACTTTATTGAGATTTGTACCCAAAATTTTGAATTATCTTTTTTTTTCATTAAAATTTCTTTTTGTTTAATGGTATCTTTATAATAGACTCCTTCTTTAATTGACACTTTAAAACATTCAGTTCCAGGATAACAGCTTTCACATAATTCCAAGAAGTTCTTATCTAGCAACTCAATTTTATCATATTTAAATAACGAAATTGCCAATTGGTTTAATTTCACTATTCTACAATTGTCATCAATTATTATAATTGGAAGGGGAATCTTGTCAATAAAATTCCATTTTGAATGATTGACATCTTTTTCAATTGAATTTGAAATTTTAGGTTCTTTTTCATCATTTTTTAGATTTGAAGACATCATGTTATCCCTCCTAAATTTTTTAAGCTAAATGAATCAAAGCTAAACCTGTCAATTCTCGAAAAATATAAGATTTTTCACTCAAGAGATCATTATTAATTTTTTCTATTTCATTTTCTATCCCCTCTTTAATTAAATAGCCTCTGTCAGTCAATTCATAATAATTTTCATGGAGCCTAATTAAATTAATTCTTTCTAACTTATTCAAATATACACTTAATTGTTTAATATTTAAATTAAGATTTCTTGCTAAATCTTGTACTTGATTTGGAGCATCTATTTTTGAGTTTATAATTATTTCTAAAGCTTTTTCTAATTTTTGAAAATGTTTTAAACTTAGAGATGATAAATGATCATTTAATAAAGAATTCATGATTTGGGCAAAAATCTTAAACGTCTTATAAAAATATTTATGAGAGATTGAAGTTAGTTTAATATCAAAATTAAAATCTTTAGGACATTGATAATGAAAAAAATTCTTTAGTGCCACTAGTTTTGCTTTTGAATATGAATGACTAACTAAATCTACTTTATGTAGCAAGATTATTATTTCACAATTTTCTAAATTTAAAGTTCTTTTTATTTTGAAAATTTTTAATATGAAATCCGTGAGATATTCTAAAGATTTTCTAATGTCAAAAACACAAAAGATTAGATTTGCATCTTCAAAAATATAATTTCCCTTATCTGAAAACCAATAATCATTTTCTTGTCCTGCTAAATCAAAAATACCCAATTTAATATTTAAAATTGAAAAAATATTACTATCTAATCCTCTCGATGGATTTAAAGGATTTTTTAATAAATTTAAAGGACTGGCTTTTTCAAAAAACACTCTCTTAATTGATGTCTTACCGGAATTTGCTGGTCCAACAAAGATAATTTTCTTATTTTCACTTATTTCGATCACCCTCCTTCAATTTCATAATCCTGATAAATTCAACCCTTCAACTGATTCAATAATATCCTTGCAAGAATCTCTCATTAAATTTAAATAGTATTTTAGTTCATTTGGTTCAATCTCTTTATTTTTATTGATTTGCTCGATTAGTATTTCGCAAAAACCTTGAATTGTAGTAACTGCTGTCCTGATTTGGATGGCAGCAGATTCTAATGGCAATAATTCATCTTTATTAACATAAATCTCAAGTATTTTATTATAAAAATCTTCAAAAATTTTAGGATCATCTTTTAAAATCATTGTATTTTCAATTTTGTGAAATATCATTCCAATCTTCCTCATTTGAAATATTGGAATAATTGGCATGTTAGAATCACGAATGAGGATGATAGCATATAATTGTTTACCACCCCGAGCATTAGGATCTTTTACTTCAATTTTATAAATTTGAGAATAAAAGTTTCCAAAATTAATAATCACGAATTTATTTTTTGTATTTAAAGCATCTCTTAATAGATTGCGAATAAAAGTGGTATTACTAAGAGGAATAGAGGAATATACAGCTCGTGGACCTAATACGTGGTCATATTTACCTATAATTCCAATAAAAGGTGTCTGATTCAAAATATCTTTAAAATCATTGTAGCATAAAGAAGCTTCTCCTTTTGAGTAATCCAAACATTCATATATATTAGATAAGCCAGTCATTATTTTAAATCCCCCAATAATTAGTAATCATTTTGTTGTAAAAAAGTGTCTTTTGTTTTACAAAAACAAATAAATAGAAAAAGAAGACTTATTTAAATTTTACCACAAGAAATCCCATTGTATACAAAACCAATATAAATTTAATTTTTTGAATACATTTAAATTATTGAAATTCATGTTTAAATTGTGTCCGAATCAGCAAGAAAGATAATAAAGTACTTTTGTGATAGGTTTCTTGATATAGATTATTACCCAACAAGTATTAAAGCAATTTTAGATTTAGATCTCGGTAAATTAAAAGGTTTAGAAAAAGAAGATGTTCTTAAATTCGAAAAAATCAATATTAAAACATTTAAAGATGTAGTGAAACACGATCTTGAAGAATTAGAAAAATTGGGAGAAAAAGTTTCTCTTGACAAGAAAGTTCTAAAAAATGTACCAGTAGCAGCTTATCTAATAACAAATGCTTGGAATAAGCGAAAGGTTTATATTAAAAAGCCTAAAATGAAAGTTGTAATTGCTGGTCTCGATTATGCAGGTAAAACTTCATTAATTAACCGTTTAATTAATGATTATAATTATGAAGATATGATAAATCTGGAGCCTACTGTAGGCGCTAATATTGAGGAATATCAATCAGAAAAGGTTGACTTAATATTATGGGATCTTGGTGGACAAAGAGATCATTTAAATGAATATTTATCGTCCCCCGAGCAGTTTTTCGTTCAAGTAGATGTTTTAATATACGTTTTTGATTCTCAAGATGACTTGAGATATTTAGAAGCCATAAAATATCTAAACGACATTATAAATATTCTTACATTTTTAAATGAAAATCCATACATATTAATACTATTAAATAAAGCTGATTCGGATATCATGAACGATCCGGATTATCAGATTAAAATTGAATACCTTACTGATAAAATAACTGAAATCTTTAAAAATAGTGAGAAATCATGGACTTTTGAAATAATTCCAACAAGCATATATAATTTTTATTCCAAAGAACCTGAAATTGCCAGGAGTATTAAGAATATTTTTTCATATAAAGAAAAAGATGAAGTAAAATTATTACCAGAAATAGATGAAAAAATAAGAAGAATTCTTGATATTAATTTAAAATTAATGGATAAAGTGGTCTCAGAGTTAGCAGAGATAAAAAGAATTCTTTTTAGGTTGAATCCATTAGATTTTTCAGTAGAAGGTTTTAGCATACCTTTTGAAAAAGTTCCAATTGATTACATCACGATAGAAGACCAAAATTTAGCAAAAACGAAAAAGAAAAAGTCAAAAGAAAAACTTAAGGAACTTTCTCGAGCAAAATTCTTAAAAAAGAAGGCAGGGCCTCCAAAACAACGACCATCATTTCTTTCGATTGAAAAAGAAGAAAAAGAGAAGCAAAAAGCTGGTAAAATTACTGAAGAGACATTAAAAGAAACGTTATCATCTTTAAAACGGGTGCAGGGTGAACAAGAATTTCCCAAAACGCCTCCAATGGCACCAAAATTGCTAAATACTTCTATTGGATCTCTGAAACCACCACCTCCTCCTAAAATTGAGGAAAATATTTCTTCTGCACCTGATAATAACCGAGCTACTGTAATTTCTGAATTAAAAGAACTATTTATAAAGAGAGGTCTAGTTTCTAAATAATCAAGTTTTAATTTAAAAATATTAAATTGATTAAAAATGATTTAATTTTTTACCTTAAAATAAATATTTTTTCATTCTATTCCTTAAAAACTTAAAAAATATTTTAAAAAGTGTAAAAAATTTTTTCATATTGTACACAAAAGATAAAGTCTTTACAACAAAGATTTAAATATGAACTTTTCTTACTCATTTCTTGACAATCATATACACAAAAAAATCTCCTTTATGTAAACAAAATTAGGATTTTAAGGGGTTATTACCATGCAAATTTTAAGTTATAATACACAAGATTTTCCAATCATTAAAGTCTTGGGGGCAAGTATCATCCAAATTAAGAATGTAAGGTCAAAGCCTAAGATTGAAATTATCTATAAAAAAGGCATTTGGAATGATAATTTGGAAAATATCGTTAAAATGAACTTGACTAAATTAATCAGTAAAAGGTTCGGATTCGTGTATAATTTAATGAAAGATTTCTTAATATACATTTATTTTTATGCACATGATCACGATGAGATTACCTGCTTAGTATTTAAGGACCATAAGCAACATGCCTTGTCATTTTCAAGATTAGAACAAATTTCAAGTTTAATTTATGAATTACTTTTAAAAAATAACGACTTAGAGAAGTTAATTTCTTTCTTTAATGAATCTGTTATAATACCTAAAATAAGGGGAATTTTAGCTTTATTTGTAATTAAAGATTCAGGACATGAACTTTTTTCCAAAATTAGTAAAAAATTGGGTTCTTTATCGAAGTACAACATACAATTTAGCGGTTTCATAGCAGCTTTATTGACGATTGCAAGAGAAATGTTTGGAAATAAACCGGGAATAGAATTAAAGAAGATTGATTTTGGAGAGTATGAATTTCATATAAAAAATATAAATAAAGTTATATTCGCAGTTCTTGTTAAAAAAAATAAGATAGATAAATTATATCCTGAATATTTCAATCAAATTGTTAAAGAATTCATTGTCAAATATGAGAGAGATATAGAAAATTTCAAGGGAGATATCTCTAAGTTTTTGGAATTTAGAAATGTTGTAAATGATTTTTTTATTATATAACTCATGGAAATGAATTCAAGAGAAAATATCATCCCTTCATTTGCTTAGAGAAAGAAAAAAATTCTCAACTTGAAAACTTAAGGTAATTGGCTTAAAACATTAATTATTTGCTCTTCATTAGTTACCAAGAAATTATTCTGAAAAATCTCATTAAAATACTTTCTGTCGTTTGGATTAAAATGTTTATAGCCAAATTTTTTCCATTCCAGTTCACTAGAAATAGGGGCGATTAAAGTTAATTTTTCTGGAACTAGGTTAAGTAATTGTATCAAGTATTCTTTATCTTTACCGTATTTAGTCATGTAAAGGAGAATATTCTCAGTTATCGAGTCCCAATTTTCTTTAAATTGAATTGCGATTCTTTTAATATTTATTTGATTTACTGATAATAGCTTAGCTATAGAATCAACAGCTAAATCATATGAACTTTTGTTTTCAATATTTTGATTAGAAATCATTATGCTTGGTAATTTTTCACGTTTTTGCTGATATTGCGAAATACAATACTCTGGCAAGACTTTTAATTGATTTAATCCTAAAATATTTTTTATATCATGAAGCGTGCCCCCAGATTCAAAGAATTTACTATTAAGAATTTGAATTAAAAGTTTTTCAGCATGAGCGGCGCCAAAATACGGATAATCCGTGGCAAATAAAAGATATTCGGACCAATCACGCCCATCTACTTGGATTTTATCATTATCAATGAACCATTTTCGAAAATCTTTGAAAAAATTTGCTGCCCCTTCACCATGGAGCATTGAAAGATCACCATATACTCCAGGCTGAACAATTGCTCTGTAAACATCATAATCACCAATATTACCTTGTGCAAAATGGGCAATAATTACCTTGAAATGTGGTAGAAGTTCAGGATGATTTTGAGCCATTAAATTTCGAGTAAAACTAACCAGTGCACCAATATCTAAAATAGTTTTTCGTCCTCTTGTATCGAAGATAATCGGCATGGAATGTCTTGCTGCCTCAATTAGAACATTAATTACTTTTTCTGAATTAATAGAATCAATATATCCCTCTGAACGAGGATGTAATTTTAATCCACGCAAACCTAATACTTCTCGTGCGTATCTTACTTCCTTAATCGCTTTTTCACCCTCCATTGGATCGACCCTTGCATATCCGATCAATTTCATGGAAAATGGAAATCGTGTGGTAAATCGTGAGATATTAATGTTACTTGCTCGATACCTCGCTTCAGGACGCTTATCACGAAACACATCTTGAAATGGAAATACAACTGCTTGATCTACTAATGTATAAAATTTGGATTTTTCTTTTAAATTTGAAAAATTTCTTCCTATTCGTTCTAAAGATCTATATAATTGATCAGTAAATGGAAATGGATTGAAATTCCAAGTAAGTTTGGAAAATATGCCATTAATTTTCACATGCATGGATTCTTGGTCCCTTTCTTCCAATTCGGTAGATATTTGGCCCTGAATATTTGCCCAAAAGTCAAAGGTTCCCGTTCCTGGTGCAAGGGGATTCATCATTGAAGCTCCATCCACATCTTGGCCTAAATGAGAATGTGAATCGATTACAAATATATTTTCTTTATATATCTTTCCGTTCTGTTCTATTATGGCTGTTAACATGTTTAAATCCTCTAAAATGGTAAAAAAATTTAAAGGTTTTATTAATACATCAGATTAATTAATATATTTTTTCTCTTTTGTTATCGATATAAAGTGAGATATTTTCATGCTTTTTTAAAAAATTAAATTATTGATATTTTAAAAGCTTGTAAAAATCTTATAAAATTAATCTCTTTTAAACTTGTTTTTCTTACAACAGCTTTATATACTTTCATGTAGTTTTAAAAATCTATTAATTATGTCTTTTCTATCATGCGCCAAGATATTAAGAGAATTTAAAACATGAATAATATCTTTTTCTGTTAATTTATATATCTTAAAAACATGAGCATCCAGTTCATTCTCTAATTGCTTTATTTTCTGATCGATGAAGATTATATCTTTTATTTTTAATCTAGGAAAAGATTCCTTGAGTTTGGTTAATAGATTACCTTTAATTTTTTTTAGGTAATTCATCCAATTACAAGATTCTTTATCTTGTAGGTTTGGAATCATTGTTCTTCTAAAAATATTCTTCAAAGTTAACCTCTTTCGCTTTTGTGGGATTATTTTCTTCATTTCTAAGTAAATAATATCTCTCTGTTCCAATGTTCCTGTAATAATCTTAAGTAATGGTATTTTTTCGTTATTCTTGAATCCATGTAGTTTTAATGTTCTTTTAGATTTTGGTATTATTTCGAAATAATCAAAGGGAATATTCTTAATTTCCTCGTAAGAATTAAGCGTGCTATTTATGTATATAACCCAAATTTTATCACACACTCTCTCATCAATAGGAGATGTATGGTTTAAAATTAAATCTTTTAAACAATGCAATTCACGACTTGTTCCTTTAATGAAATTATTCCACATGTTTTGAAAGTTAATATAAATTTCTTTTAGCAAAACAATTTTCTTAACAATAGTCCCTATTCTTTCTTG
Organism: uncultured archaeon; assembly: GCA_964538145.1. Lineage (GTDB taxonomy): Archaea > Asgardarchaeota > Lokiarchaeia > Sigyniarchaeales > SOKP01 > SOKP01. Next base: position 12,865 of record CAZIEC010000011.1, on the reverse strand, counting down.
AATCTCCTTATTTACAGTTTTAATAGGAAATCTTGTTAATGGACGAGAAAAATATTCTAACATCTCGCCTTTAGATTTCCCTGCCTTCAAGTACCAAAAAGTTAAAAGTTTAGAGTTCAAGATTCCTAATAAATAATGAATGTCAATAGCGTTTTCTGATTTTGGGACAATTACGTAAATATCAGTGGTTCCAAAATAACCTTGCTCATCCAGAGCAAATGTATTTTCTCTTGCCCTATAAGGACAAAAAATTTTCATCTTTTTAACTTCAAAGAGTGCTATATTTTGAATTCTCTGGTATCCGTACCAAGGATATTTTTTCCCATCGTAATCGTATCTTGATTCCAACTTTATTCGATATGGTTCTAGATAATTAAGAATACTAAAACCATTTTTTTCATTATAACTTCTCATTTGTAGAGGTATTGTATATATTAAAAAATTTCCATCATGATTTATCATAAATTTCTTGATTCCGCTATTGGTTATGAGTGGTTTTAAAAATCTTTTATTGATTATATATTTTTGATTATTAATCTTGTTTATAACTTCAATAAAATCATCTTCGCTGCGAATCCAGTAGCCTCCAGCACTTTTATCATTTTTATCTTTAGATATCTTAAATTCAATTTTTCTCCCAGGAACAACCCCTTGACCTATATGACATAAATCTCCTAAATTTAAGCAATTATCTTCGATTTTTTCCAAAAGTATTCTCTCATCATTACCAGATAAAACCCACTTTCCATGACCTAAAATTGATTGTTTAATTTCCTTAATTTCAATAAATTCATTTGATTTACATTCATTATGAATTGCTTTAGATAATATATAGAACAAATCGTCAATTAAACTCTCTGAATTTAAATTAGTAAATTTCTTCTTAAAAAAAATATACTTTAATTTATTATTTTCGTTTTTTTCTTTTTCACATATTAAGATACAAGGATCATTATTGGCAAACTTAAATAGATTTTTTTGGTTTTTGAAATCAATTAACAATTTTAAACTTGTTTCAGATAATACTTTTTTCTTCAAGCGGTCAGCATAGTCGTTCTCAATCCAATATGATTCGATTATAAAGCCTAGCAATCCATTTAATCTCAATAATTCAATAGATTTCATTACAAAATAATAATAAATGTCGGATTGACTTCTGAAATAGTCTTTCCATTGAGGTGTCTTTTGGAAAAAATCATAACAATATGCTTTTACTAAACCACCACGCCCTTTTCCTCTAATTGAAAAATAAGGGGGATTTCCTACTATAAAATCAAATCCATTTTGACTGATTAATTCTAGAGTTTCATTTTTGTAATTAAAATAAATAAACCAAAAATCTAATGGCCAAAAAATTGGAAATAATTGTCCTGAATTTAATGTAATTGAATTTTTTTCTAAAAAATCTTTAAAAAATAATACTAACTCTTCTCTTATTCTATTTTTTATGTTTTTCATTTCTTTAATTATATCCAAATTAAAAGGATCTTGTAAAAATTCTTTATGTAATAAAGCTAATTCTTTCATTAAGTTTATATTATCATGCATCAAATTTTCTAATACAATATCATCAGTCAAGCTTATTAATGAATCACCATGAATTAGGTTAAAATCTAAATTAGGCAGCATGTAGTTTTGATTAAGATAAATCTTATTTTCATCTTCTTCTTTTATAATTTTTACAATTTCTAAATAAAAATTAAATTTTGCAATTTTTACAACATTTTCATCCGAGTCCACGCCAAAGATTTGTCTTACAACTATTTTTGAAATGAATTTACCTTTATCTTGAAAAAATAATCTATTTTTAAGTTTTAAAAAGTTGATTTCTTGTATTTCACCAAATTCTTCAGTCATTAATCGCTTAGAGCTTGTTATTAAAATATTTTGGGCACAATTCAACAATGAAGTTAACTTTTCATAAAACTTTACCAATTCTCTTAATACTTGCATTAAAAAAACTCCAGATCCACAAGCAGGGTCTAAAATTCGAATTGATAAGAATTCATTAAATAAATTTTCAAGTGCTAAATACTCGCCATTATTGATTCTTTTTTCAATTTGTTTAATTAAAACATCCAATCTTTTTACAATAGTATTATTTATGATAAATTTTACAATTGGAAGAGGTGTATAAAAAATCCCTCTCTCTTTCCTATAATTTTTTAGATATTTCTCATAAATTTCTCCTAATATATCTTGTTTAAAATTTCTCAGATCAAAATTCTTTAAGTTTGGAATGATTGTATTTTCTGAAGATTTAAATTTATTTATTCCCAAAAAAGATTTTAGTGTTTCATGAAGTAAATTAATCTTTGAATTAGCTAATGATGATTCAGAAATAATTGTCTTTTCTTCGTTTATCAGTTCAATTATTTTAATATTATGATTTTTATAAAAAATTGCATTAATCTCTTGAAAAAATTTTCTTAAAAAACTTCTATTATCGGAGCATGTTTCTTGGTTCTCAATTTTTCTCCATATTTGGTCTAAAAAATCATTTTTATCGTGGATTATTAAGGTAAAAAAATAAATAAAGATGTATTTTATAACAAAATTTATTATCCATTTTGATTTGATGAAATCATCAACATTAAACTCAATTTCATTGAATTTATTTATCCAGAGATTAATGCAATTAGTAAAATCATCATCTGAAATTGTATTCATTATTAAAAACTATTATTTTAATTGAATAAAAAATTCTTGTTTATTTTTATTTTAATTAACTTGGATGGCTTTTAGTTAAATTAGGATTTATTTTAATTTTAATAATGGTAATACTAGATTTTAGAAAATAAAGAGATTATTGGAAAAAGTCATTCCCTCATTTCTTTTGGTAGTGTTAAGACGCCCGTTAATGGATTGTTGAGAGGATTTTTACAATATTCAATCGTAAAATAAATTAAATCGTAGAGAATGTTAGGATCCTCGCCATTTTTTAATTTATAATCATATAATGACAATTGATATTCAGCTTCCGTAATGGGGGGATCTGCATAACTCACGCTACCAAAAACAGATTGCAATAGCGGTTTTAGAAATGGACTGTAAAGAAATCCAAGTTCTTTTAACTCCTCTTTTAAATAAAAAAACATTCTCTGAACAGCTTGCATCATGTACCTAACAGGTTGATCCTCAGGTCCCAAATATTGTTCTGCAAATTCTGGATCATATTTAGCAAGGTGCTCTCGACTAAGGTTAGGTGATGGACGAAATAGAGATATCAATCCTCTTTCTATAGCGCCTTTTCTATTCATTGCTATTGTTTCTGAACCCGCATCTGGAACCCAAACACCTTTCTGAAGAAGTTTTCTTGCTTTATAACACATGGTTTGAAGTAATAAGGCGATTCCAATTCTACGACATATTGAAATTTGGGCATCGCTTATTCTGACTTCAATCGTGCCCCAATCTGTAAATGGGAATACATCTTGGAAACGAGCATCTTCTAAACTTGCTTTTTGAACTACTTGAAGAAAATAATTTATTGAATTTTCATCTGATGAAGTAATATAGGGAATATAATGCTTGGGATCATTATTACTTAACATTGAAGTATTATATTTTAATCGTAAGGATCGCACGCAATTTGGAGCCGTAATTCTATTGTTTACTATCTTTACAACATCTGTAGGCTTGTTATTTAAAATTGGCGAATTGCATGTTAATGCTATGATATGTGGAATGAAATTTCTTATCATGCAATAAGCTTGAACTTTTTCAAGATCTGATTGAAAAGAACCTATATGTGAATGATCTGCTTGACTCAAGCCTCGCATGTACTCTTTTGCAGCAGGATTAATTGCAGATGCTATTATATGTAAATCAGAAGGTAAAGTATTTTTTGCCAATAAGAATAATGTTGAAGCCCAATATGCTAATTCTTCAGCATATTCGCATGGTGGAGTAACTAATTCCAAGATGTAAGTTATTGCTGTAACATTACCATCTCGCCCAAATGTATCGATATCGACAACATTTCCATCTGGTAATTTGTATCTAATATCCATTACATAACCTTTTTCAATATCGTCCTTTCCATACGGTCTTGCTAAAACTTTTTGCCTTATGTAATCTGGAATCGGATAAAAATCTGGATGTCCTTCATATAAAATCTGGTCCATTATCTTAATAGCATCTTTTACTATTTCTTTCATTCTGAAAACCATTTCATCTCCCGGAGGGTAATTCCCATTATCATCTGCTAC
>CAZIEC010000011.1:0-8554 GCA_964538145.1 uncultured archaeon | reverse complement strand
GCTAACTTAAAGTTAAAATCATTTTCTAATAGATTATGACTTACATTTCCACTTAATAGTGAAAAATTCTTTAGTTCTTCTGAAATATCTTGTGAAAGAACATTAAACACGAAATATAAACTCTGTATTAATTGTGGTTCGATTCTTGTACGCAGTTCATCTACTAATTCATAAACATCGTCAAAAATATCTATTTTAATCTTGTTTCGAACATTTTCATCAGTAATTTTGTTTATAACAAAATCTGCACTTTCTGGATTTTCTAATTCTGCTAATATTAATAATGCATTTTCAAATAAAGCAACTTGCCTGGGAGTAAGGTTAAACAACTCAGATTTTAATTTTGCTGAAGTAAGAGTTAAGTTCACTATTTTTTTCATTATCTGAAGTAAATCATTATTTTGTCCAAGTTCGTGATATTTTTTCCCAATTTTAAATAAGATCTCAATTCTATCAGATTCAATGGGAAATAAATTAATTGCATCATCAATTAAGTTTGGTAATTTTTCTACAATTAATCCTAAAAGTTCTAAGATTATTTCTGTACATTTTTCCTTGTCTCTTAAGAACTCAATTATCCTTTGAAATTCTTCTGGTTTGAAGTTTAAATAATCTAATGCTATCTCAGTCATCAATTTATACTTCTTTTCTTCATTTTCTAGATTTTGTATGATATCAAATACTTGTGTTAAATTCTTGGAAGAATATGCTCTTATTAAATTAAAATAAAGGCGTTCTATTTCAGTAGGATCTGATAATTCTCTAGAAGTTTCTAAGGCTTTTGAAAAATCATCTAAAGATAAGTAAAGAATTGAAAGTCTTTTAAAGGAATTGTCAATCTCTTTTTGAATTGAAACTGGTTCTGGAAGAGGAAACTTTGGTTTTTCTTCTGTTAGGATCTCTTGTTGCGGATTTTGAGCTTCTACAAGTTGTTCTTTTAACGTTTTTATATGTTTTTCTAATTTCTTGATTTCTCCTTTTTGGACTTCGATAAAATAATCATTAACATTAAATTTCGAGATTTTTACCTCACTTAACGGAGCTATTTGAGAAAAAATATTTTGAAGCTTACTAATCTTTATTTTTTCTCTTACTTTTTCCACCTTGACGGTATACTGAACCTTTTTAAGGTGAAATACATCAACTTTAAGAGTTCCAATTCCATTTCCAATAGGATTGATTTTAAATTCAATAAGTTTACTTTTTCCAGGAGAGATTTTCATTTTCTCCTTGAACTCTGAAGGCATTATTTCACTTTCAAGCTTTTCGCTTTCAACAACAACATTAAAATTTTCTTCAGTACCTAAATTGTTTCTTAATTGGATTGTAAGAATGTTTTTTGTTTGAGGGATTAATAAATGATCAGGAAAGTTAATTATGCTTATTGAAAAGGGACTATTTGGATTTTCATTAGACATTTTTTTGGAAAACCTTTAACTTGTTAAAGTATTAAATTGTATTTTCTCGAATTAGACAAAATAAATTACCTTTATATTTTTCAAAATAATAATAATTAGTTTTAAATTTTTACTTTAGAAGATTTATTTCCCTTTTCTTCTATTCCTCGTTATATAATCTTTCAAATCTTCTATCATCATTTCTTTACTATATTCTGGCCAATATTCATTTCTAAACTTGAACTCTGCATAAGATGCATCCCATAGTAAGAAACCCGAAATTCGTGCTCCATCTTCCATTCCAGTCCGAATGATATAATCTACTTCAGGAAAATCTTTAGTATATAAATGAGACTTAATTAAATCTTCATTAATTTCATCAGCGCTATAGCCTTTATTAATGATCTCCTTTATAGCATCCACTATTTCAGCTCTGCCATCATACATTATTAAGATATTTAAGAAAGCTTTATCATTATCCTTGGTAAATTCAACCAGTTTATTTATTTTTTCGCGAACTCTTTCTGGTAATAACTCTAACCGACCTAATATTTTTATTCTAACTTTTTCTTGGGTTATGATTGGCTCTTTTAATACAGTTTCCACGGCTTTTTCCATGATCTTATAGATATATTCTACTTCTTCCTTACTTCTCTTTCTGACATTTTCAAGAGATAAGGCATATATGGTTAAATATCGAATACCCAATTCAAAAAAGTCAAACAATCTTTCTCTAAGCGTTCGATAACCGACAAGATGGCCTAAATTGACATCTAGATTATTTTTTCTCGCCCATCTTCTATTTCCATCAAGAATGAGTCCAACATGTAAGGGTAATTTATTTTTATCTAATCCTTTTAAATCAGTCAAAATAAAGCATCATCAAAATAATTCTAATTATTATATATAATTGTAAAATTAATAAAAAATTAATTTATGCCAACCCTTTATTTTTATTTCAAAATATTTTTGAAAATTCTTGAAATTCTCATATTTAATTAATAGGAATAATCTTCTCACGTGTCAATGTCAGCTTCATTGGTTTTTAATTCATGATACTTTTATAATTAAAGTTTAAAGGCAAAAAATTATTTATAATACCATAATAAAGATTTGATTCTAAAAATAATACCTCTTAAATTGAAATTAAATTTAAATACAAGATTCTTATCTATTTTTTAGAGATATGAGTGTCATTAATTAGAAATTAACATGAATTGTCATCATGCTGGATAATGAGCATTTGTTTACCAATATTGGTATTGATTCTGCTGGATTTTATGCTCCAAAATATTATATAAGTCTAGATGAGCTAGCCAAGCACAGAAATATTGATCCAAATAAGTTTAAAAAAGGATTATTATCTCGTGAAATGAGATTACCTGATGTAAATGAAGACATAATCTCAATGGGACTTAAAGCAGCATATAATGCTCTAATGAAAGGCAATATATCTCCAAGGTCGATTGATGCTCTTTTTTGTGGTACTGAAACGATTACTTATAGCGTGAAGAGTGTTTCAAATATTTTTGCTGAATTATTAGGAATCTCTCCAAATTCTATGACTCAAGACATATACAATGCGTGTGCAGGAGGTACGCTAGCGATCATAAATGCTTTGGCTTTGATAGAAAAGGAAGTAATAAAAAGAGCTTTAATAATAATAGCAGATATTAGCTCCTATCAAATGGGAACACCAAGTGAGCCCACACAAGGCTCTGGAGCAGTAGCACTAATACTCTCTAAAAATCCAAGAATTGCTAAATTTAGTAAGAAATTTGGGAAAGTTTCAGGAAATATTAATGATTTTTGGAGACCCGTAAATCAAGTTAATGCTCAAGTTTTTGGGCATTATTCGGTGGATTCATATTTAAACTTTCAAATGCAAGCATATGATGACTTAATTAAAAGTATTGGCGATTTTCATGCCGATTTTTACGTATTTCATGCCCCATATGCCAAGTTGCCTATTAAAATAATGAGGCAAATAATTCAAAAAAGATGGATTTCACACATAGATAATTTGCCAAGGATCAAGCGTCCATTTTTCAAGTCCACTATCCTTCAAAAATTAGATTTTTTCCTTCACGATGTTACCGCCTTACCAGAGTATATTTATTTAAAATTAAGAGAAAAGGATATAAATTTACCAAGATTGGAATTAATATCTCATTATTTTATAGATACGCTAAAAACAAAAGTGTTACCTCAATTAAGGATTCCCTCTCATTTTGGAAACATGTACAATGCTTCTATTTGGGCTCAAATTATCTATATTTTAGAAAATTATGGACACATTAATGACACCATTTATTTTGGGTCATATGGTTCTGGGGCTACTTGTCTTTCTGGATTGCTTAAAGTTTGCCATAATTTTAGAAGTGTTGTTAATAAACCTCCTAAAATTGAAGATTTCATTAAAATTAAAGAGAAAAGAAGCGTTCATGATTATGAATTAATAAAAATGGGCAACTTTCAAACTAAAATAATGTTAGGAAAAATAAAAGAACATGAAAAAAATAAGAATAGGGGTTTTAGATTGTGTTTATGTGATGAAGGTTGCCTAATTCCTAATATAAGAGGATTAGATCATTGTCCAATGGGACATTCTGGTTTTCATGAGATCTTCTTTCCGCTCTTTGCCGTTTTAATTTCAGATCCTATAAAAATGGAAAATCATGGTGACCTAAGGTATTTAAATGAAGGATTAGTAAGAATTTCGGGTAACGTTAAGAAAGGTTCATTATTGGAATATGAACTGAGGAGAGTTGATTCGAGAAATAATTCAAATCAATCAGGATACGGTTTGTTGAATTGGTCTCCATTATACGTTCCAGTTTCCAAGATATATTAAATTATTATTTGAATTTTTAAAAAAATGACAAATTTCATGAATGATAATTTATATCTTAAGTTAAAAAAAGATTACGATGAAATCTTAAATTTTTTAGAAAAAAAAGGGTATGAAATTCCTAAAATTCCAAAAGAAAATGAAGCAATAAAGGATGAAGGAGAATGCTTGGTCAAATCGTACTCAATTCAAGGATTATTAAAGTACCACGGTTTAGCAAATAAATTTGATAGAATTTCTTTTTTCCCAAGTATTTCTCTAAACAATTCATCATCATTCACAATATCGTATTTAAAATTGAGCCATGATTTGAGTGAAGATATTGCAATATTAAATAACTCACTTCTTACATCAAATAATTTTGATCGTTTTTTGAATGCTTTAAAATTTTTTAGAAAGTATGCTAAATTTAAAACTAAAGTATTTCTTTATTCCAAGAATTTTATAGATTCAGAAAAATCTAACCTTTCTGGAAAAGGATTGGGGACCTCTGCATCGGGATCGTCTGCATTAGGTTTAGCAATGATTTCCATTATTTATGGTAATAATGAAAATTATGTGAAAAATTATAGATTAATTAGCATTTTTTCCAGATATCTTTCTGGTTCAGGATGTAGAAGTGCTACTGGAGGAATCTCATTATGGATGAGCCATCCAGGAGCAACAACCTTAGAAAGCTTTGCCCTTCGCTTAGATCGAAGAGAACATGAAAAATTCATTAAGAATATTGCCCTGATTACTATTCCCATTAAATCCCGTTTAAAAACTGAAAACTTTCATGATCTTGCTCCTTATTCTCCATTTTTTAAACCTTGGTTAAAGAATAGGAAAGAAATGGTTTTTAAATTCATTGAAGCTTTAGATAACCATGATCTTAATTCAATTGGAGAACTTTCTGAATTTGATACAATGTGCTTGAATGGCGTCTCTTCTACATCGATAAAAGGCAAGGTTCAAATTTTATGGAAACCGAAAACTCTAGAAATTATTTCAAAAGTTCTTGATTTAAGAGAAAGTAGTTATAACGTTTATTTTTCTATAGATACGGGTCCTTCGGTTGTGATATTAACTACAAAAAAAGAAGTAAGGGAGATAATGAAATATTTGAAATCTTCAATTCAAAACATTGATCTCATTAAAGGAAACATAGCTGGCCCACCAGAAGTGTTAAATTTCGAATCAAAACTCTCACGAAATTTTTTAAATGAAATGAATTTGTATCTAAAAGAATTATTTTCTTAAATCATTAATTTAAAACTATTAACAAATAAAAAATAAATTTAGAGATAACAATGAAAAACGATTTCTCAAGAATTCCTGGTTTTTATAAAATGAAAATGAAAGAACGGCAAGAATACATAGCAAGAACATTAAATTTATCAGAAAATGATTTAAAACTTTTACAAAACTTGGGGTATTTTAGTGAAGAACGCTTAAATTCCATTATAGAGAATGTTATAGGGAGTTATCAATTACCATTTGCATTGGCAACTAATTTTAAAATAAATGATAAAGATTACTTGATTCCAATGGTAATAGAAGAGCCTTCTGTAGTAGCCGCTGCTTCTAATGCTGCGAAGATTGCAAGGAAACGTGGAGGTTTCTTTTCAGATGATATCAATTCATTAATGATTGCTCAAATTCAGATTGTTAATGTAAGTAATATTAAACAAGCTGTTAAACAAATAATGAGCTTTAAGAAAGATTTACTTGATCTTGCAAATGAAACGGATTCTTTTTTAATAAAATTAGGAGGAGGTGCTAGAGATCTTAGGATAAGGGTTTTAAACTCTAAGAGAGGTAAGATGATCATTGTCCATTTGATTGTTAATGTTTTAGATGCAATGGGCGCTAATATAGTAAATACAATGGCAGAAGCAATTGCTCCACGTTTAGAAATGATCACGAAAGGAAAAATATATTTGAGAATTGTATCTAACTTATCAATATATAGAGTTGCAAAGTCTCGAGCCATCTTTGATAAAGAGCTTCTTGGTGGAGATGATGTGGTCGAGGGAATAATGATGGCATATGAATTTGCAAAAATCGATCCATTTAGAGCGGCAACACATAACAAGGGAATAATGAATGGAATAATTGCATTAACATTAGCAACTGGTAATGATACAAGAGCCATAGAAGCTGGAGCGCATTCTTATGCGGCCTTAACCGGAAAATATTTACCTCTCACCTCTTTTTCTGTTGATGAGGAAAATAATCTTATTGGAAAAATAGAAATTCCCCTTACCTTAGGCATTATTGGTGGTATTACAAGAGTTCATCCCATAGCAAAATTAGCCATTAAAATATTGGGTGTTCAAACTTCCAATGAACTTGCTCAAGTTGCTGCTGCCGTTGGTTTGGCTCAAAATGTTGCTGCTTTAAGAGCGCTTGTTTCTGAAGGGATTCAAAAAGGACACATGAAACTACATGCAAAAAATATTGCCATAATGGCAGGTGTTCCTGATAACTTGTTAGATCAAGTTGTATTTCACATGATGAAAAGCAATGACATAAACATGGAAAATGCCAAGAGAATACTCTCACGATTAAAAATCAATCAAAAGACATGATATGAATTGATATTTCTTCTCCAAAAGATTCTCATTCTTTCAGCGCTTCTTCTATCACATTTAACAAGCATCTCAAGCTAAATGGTTTAACTTTTACAGAAAAGACTCCAATAGATAAAGCTTCTTTTGATATACTATTATCAGCAGTAGCAAAAATTATCTTTGTACTTTCTTCTAAATTAAGGATTTCTTTTGATACTTCCAAACCATTCTTTATTGGTAAGCGATAATCCATTATTATTATTTTTGGTTTATTTTTAAAAGATTTAAATAATTCAACTGCTTTTTTCCCATTACTTGCCATTCCGATAATATTAAAGCCCATCGCTGTCAAAAATTCTTTATATAGGTGTTGAATCGTAGGCTCATCTTCAACTATAAAAATATTTGCCAAATCAGTTAAGCCTCCAAGAACTCAAGTTTAAAAACGCTACCCTTTTCTGGTCGACCTTTAATTTTATCTTCAACCCATACATTTCCATTATAAATATTCATGATCTTTTTTACTAAGGATAATCCTAAACCCATTCCTTTAACACTTCGATCTTCATTAAACACTCGTTGAAAAATACTCTCTTTTCTTTCATCTATGATCCCAACACCATTATCAGAAATTTCAATCCGAATATAAGGAATTGAATTCTTAATTATTTTATGAGATTTAACTCCAATTTCAATTATTTCCTGAATATTATGTCTAACAGCATTAGAAAATATATTTTCAAAAACATTTCCAATTAATTCATTTGCCTGAACATTTATTTTAGTATCATGAAAATCAGTTGAAATATTAATTTTTTTATGCGAGTATGTTTTTTTAAAATAATCCAAGTTCTTTTTTATAAGATCTATAATCTCTACTTTTTTGAGTGGTTGTTCTGTTTCCTCGAGTTCTGTCATTTTCTTTACATTTTCTACAAGACTAGTCCCTCTAAACACGTGGTCTTTTACTATTTGTATTAATTCTTTTAATTTATGCTTTTTTTCTTGATCTTCAAGATACATTTCACTTAATTCCAAACCAGAATATATTCCTTGTAAAATATTATTGATATCATGAGTGAATAAGTCCTTGTAAAAATCTAATCGAATATAAGCCGTTCTATATTTTTCTTCGGAATCAATTAATAATTGCTCTGCTTTTCTTCGATCAGTTATATCATTAAGTGCTAGTAAAATTAGTTTTGTTTTACCTTTTTCACTGTAAATTCTTCTCGCATTAACAAGTAATATTCTTTCTCCTAATCGTTTAAAGCTAAACTTGATTTCATAATTTTCTATTTTAGTGTTTTTAGGAATGATTTCTTCTAATAAATTTTTAAGTTCTGGAATGTTCCATTGATAGTTTTCTAATTCATAAATTAATTTTTTTTCTATTTCTTTTGGTTTTAATAAAAAGGATTTGTAGAATGCTTTATTTGCGGAAATAATGCGAAGATTTTTATCTAAGACTATTAAGGGGTCCATTATAGTTTCAACAATGTTCTCGTAATATTCAGAAAATTCGAAAAGTTGCTCAATCCAATTATTCAAGTAATCCCTTGTTTCTTTTATAAGATTTTTAAATTCTTTCACCGTTCCATTTAAGCATGTAAATTAAAATATATTAAATGACTTAGGAGATATTCTTATACTCATTTAATGGCTAAAAAATTGATAAAAACAAGATTTATCAATAATTTAAATTTAATTTTTTTCTTTAATGTAAAAAAAGAAAGATGGTTATTAAAGAA
>CAZIEC010000010.1:0-32192 GCA_964538145.1 uncultured archaeon | reverse complement strand
TTATTGATAGAGAAAGAATGTATGAAGTCATTTCAAATCTTTTATTAAATGCAATCAAGTATACTCCTAAAGGAGGCAAAATTAAAATAACCGCAAGCAAGGAAAATAACCGTGTGGTAGTAATGATAAAAGATAATGGGATAGGTATTACTGAAAAAGAAAAGAAATTTTTATTTACCCAATTCGGTAAAATTGAGAGATATGGGCAAGGTTGGGATGTAGATATTGAAGGTTCAGGGTTAGGGCTATATATTGCTAAAGAGATAGTTAAGCTTCATGGTGGAGAAATCTGGGTGGAATCTGAAGGAAGACATAAAGGAAGTGCTTTTTATTTTTCTATTCCTGTGTCTGCATAATATAATTTATTTCTTCTATAATTTTATTAAATTAAATAGTAAGAATCAATTTCTCTCTTATAAATCTTTTCCAATTCCAAAATAAATTAATAATGATATAGCTATTAGGAAAAATGAAACACTTATACTCCAGAATAATCTATAAAGTGGATAATGCCATGTATTATAAAGAATTGTACCATAGATAACACTAACAAATCCTAAAGTCCCACCTATAAAAAGTTTAAATTTCTTTTTAAGAATATTAGTTTCAATTGTTCTATAAAGTTTAAGAGAATAATAAATTAAAGGAAGAATGATAAGAAATGTCATAAAAAAATAAGAAAATATTAAAAATTCAAAACTATATAATGGTTTCCATCCCGTTTTTTCACTAATAGTAAGTCCATTTGGAAAAAAGAAAATATAAGTGCATAATATTCCATAAATGACAGCATAAATTAATTCCTTTCTAAGATTAGGCTTTTCTTCAATTTTTAAAAGCATTTTAATAAAAACAATCAAATAAACTGGAGAATCTATTATTAAATAAGAAGTAATATAGAAAATAAGGTAGGTCATTAACTCATTATTAAAAATAGCAGCTAAAGCATAAATAATATTTAATAAAAATCCTATAGATACAATAAAATAAAAAAATGATAAAATAATAGTGTGTAAAGTACGATTTCTTTTTAAAATTTTGAAAACAAGATATAACAAAATAAAAGAGATAATAGGTTGAATTATAAAAACAAGTAAGTATCTTGACATATCTAATTGTTCAAATAGCATTACTTTTCTCTCCTATAAAATAGTTCTAAGTTGTAAATTTAGGAAAATAGTTTGATAAAAAAACTGTATTATAATTAAATTTTTAGTCAGATTAATATATTTAATTATTTAAATTTTCTAATATATAAAATTTAGATATCTATATTATTTAATTTTTTTTCAAAAATGGTAAATTTTCGAGTTAAATCTAAATTATATAGATTAATCATTATATCTTTTACCACATTCAAATCTCCTGAAACAGGTATAAGTACTTTATTCATTTTATTTTGAATTGCATTTTCAAATAATAATAATGACATTTTTATTCCTACTCCTTTACGACGATGATCATGATCAACTACACCTAAATAGGCAATAAAGGAATGAAAATATCCTTTGTTATTTTTATGATAGATATTCGGAATTCCAAGATAAAAACCAATAATATCATTTGTCTTTTTATATCGAATAAAAATAAATAATTCAGGAAGAAATAAACTTTTTGCTATATTGATAAAATTATCAAAGACTTTTTCTGGATGTGGTGTTATTGATGAAACTGGAGATAAGTTCGTTGCTGTTAAATATTGGATTACTTCTTTAAACGGGTCGATTTCATCCCATTTATTTAAATAAAAAAATTCATAATCACTTACATCATAACTTTTAAAACGCTCAGGTGGTATTTTTGGAGTTTTCCCTTCATAAGAAAAATATCGCTTAAAAACTTGAAAATTGTTTTTTTTGAACAATTCAATATAAATGTCTGGCATTGATGGATTCTCTAAAAAGATTGTATCTCTACATCCTTTTTCTAAAAAACCCCATCCAAAAATTAGGGTTGGAATGTTTATCGGCCCCCGTATTTTTCTAAAATTATTTTCTCTAGCAAATTTTATGAGCTGGGAGATTAAAAAATTAATTCTTTTTGGAAAATGATTAACCACGCTAAAAAAACCAAAGTATAAACAATCTTTATTAGAGAAGTATATTAAAACATGGCCACAAATATCACCATCTTCCAACAATAACATTGATTTTGAATTAAATACTTTTAAATCATTCAAGATAAATTTCTTAAACTCGGGAAATATAGGCAAGTTTATACCTAATTGAAGATAATTAAAAATTTCTTCAGGATCTTCTATAATTAAAATATCGAATTCCTTATTACACATTATGGTTTCACCTTTATATACAATTAATTAAATTTTAATATAAAACTAGATTTTTTTTTAAAATCAAAATTTTTGTAAAGCTTTCAAGAGTTTTTCTTTTTCTAATTCATTATAAAATCCAATACTTTTAAGTAAATCCTTACTTTCTTTAATTAATTTCATTCCTTTTGCGAGCTCTCCTGAATAATAATTAAATACAATATGATCTTCATATGATTTAGTTTTTAAATCAAATTTCCAACAAGGAACATATCCTCTAGGCCAAAAACCATTTTCAAGAAAAACTTGCTGATGAGCTGGTTCATATGCAGATACAAAACATTGAAAATAGTTAATATTATTTTGCTTCATGTATTTTTTTAGACAATTTATAAAAGTTTGTAATTCTTCTAAAGATTCAATTTTATAATGTGTTTTTTCAATATTTCTGCTATAGAAATTGTGAAAAAATTGGAATTTAGATTCTCCTAAAGTAAAAATTACAATTTTGTTATTATATTTATCTGGGATTTCCTCAATTTTTATAGAGTTTGTCAATCTTCTAATTACTGAATTATTTAAACTTAATTGGGGATTTTCAACTTTAAATTCTCCTAATTTGTATCTCTTAGTTGAATATGAATACGCTCCTAAAACAGGCCAAATCATTTTAGGAATTTTTTTACTTCTATTATTCTTTAAAAAATCAAAACCCAAGTATGTCATAGATAAAAATTCTGACTCAATTTTATTAAAGAATATGTCTTTATTGGGATAGAAAGCTATTGGTTTAAGACTGCAAAAAGAGGGGCCCCATTGAGGTGCTGTGTCAAATGTCCTAACTTCTCCCATCCAAACAGGAATTTTATTACTATATTTTGTCCAAAAATAAATTAAAGATCCCATAAATGCTTTCAATGAATCAATACGATCTCTATAAGGTTTCAAAATGCAAAATCCATATAATAAACCTTTTTTTTCATTAGTATAAAAATCAGCACCAAATCCTCCAGCAATTTTGTTATCTTTTGTTTCAAATAAAACCCATTCAGTATTTCCACTTTCTATCATTTCTGCTACTTTTTGTTTATCTTCTAAATGTTTATAGGGGTAAGTCCCTTTGTAGATTTCTTTAAACAGGTTAGATATAATTCTCGAATCTTCTACTGTTGCTTTGCGTATAAATGTTGATAATTTTGAAGTAGTGCGCTCTTTATCTATTTTAAATTTTAATTTGAAAGCATCATCTAAATTTTTTTGATTTATATCTTTAGCATATTTCTTTAAAAATTGCTCTATTGTTAATATCTTACCTAAAACAACTTCTTTTTTCTTTGAAATAACTGTTTTTTTATTTTCTTCTGCCAATGTCATTTCTGTTGTTGAATGACTTTTTATTTTTTAGAAATAATTAATATTAATACCTAATTTCCTTCAAAAACTAAAAATTAAAATAATAAAAATATATTAATCAATAAGTATTTCATAATGAGAAAAAATTAAAAAACTTTTAAACCTTTTTATAATCAAGAAAGGGATATTATAAAAATATTTGACCGAAAATGATTTTAAAAGAAATTACTTCAAACAAACTCGAACATGTAAATGATCTTTTACTGAAAAATAAGAATCGAAAGGCTATTAAGATTTTAAAGGATATTCTTGAGGAAGATCCTTCAAATGATGATGTATGGTTATTTTTAGGTATCGCATATAGAAGAATAAACGAGTTAGAGCGAGCAATCCATTGTTTTAAAATGTCAACCGAATTTAATCCTACAAAAATCGAAAGTTGGGGATTATTAGTTGTAACTTATCTGGATTTAAATCAAGATGAATTGGCAAAAAAAGTTTTAATCGAAGCTTGTGAAAAAAATCCTGATGACCCAAAATTAGAGTTCTATAAAGAAAATCTAATCTATGTATATAAAAAATTTGGGCCTTTCTTTTAAAGAATATTCAGTAAGAATCTCTCTAATGTAAGAGAAAGGAATATTTTCTCTCAATTTTATGGAGCGCTTTTACGAGGTAAAATAATAATCTCTCATCCTTATAATCATTTATAATTTCGGACATTCTAGCTATTAGTGTTTTAGCGAGCCTTCTATCTTCTTCTGAATATTCATGAGTCTTTCCTTGAAAATTTACATCAAATTCCTCTTCAAACCATTTTAAATGTTTTAAGAATTCCTCCTTCATATTTTCAAGATTTTCAAAATTAGGTGGCATACGTCTCCTCTTTTATACCCCAACCCTTCATAAAAAATTATTAATTAGTTAACAAGATGATCTAAATAATACTATTTAAATTCCTAATTTTTTCACTTTTATTCCTTGAAAAAATAGAAAATCCAGATTAGAAGGTTAAGGTGAATAAAGTACGATATAATCCGAGCCATAATGCTTTTTTGTCGATTAATTGTAAAAAATCAAAATAAAATATTCAAGTATTTTTGACATTCGATAGATTTTCCATAAAAATGAGTTTTAATTTTTTTTATAGTACTTTGTTTTAAAATAAAATAATGATTAGTTTGAATTATTATTTTTTTGGAAAAAAAATAATGGCAAATTGCTAAATTTGGATCAAGATTTAAAAAAGCTTGAATATTTACAGAAATTTAATCAAGCAAACTATTATTAATAATAGTTTTCCTAAGAAATGTTTCTGGAAAACAATAACAAATTTTTTATTAAAATCTTCTTTTCTCATCTTAAGTTTATAATAACAATTTAAATTGATTTTAGCATGAGCGATAATGTAGAAAAATATATTAAACGGAAGGTATTCAAGGGATTAAGCTCTGAGATTGCGAAAAAATTCGTGGATGCTGGTTTGGAAAAAATCCGTGCTTGCATTAATTGTGGCACTTGTACTGGGAGTTGTCCTTCTGGAAGGAGGACTGCAATAAGAACACGTTCATTAATTCGGCGAGCATTGATGGGAGATGAATCAGTTTTAAGTGACATTGAACTTTGGTTTTGTACTACTTGTTATTATTGTTATGAACGTTGTCCAAGAAATATACCAGTCACGGATATGATTATTAAATTAAGGAATATTGCTGTTGAAGAGGGATATATTTTAGATTCTCATTTTGGACTTGCTTATAATATATTTTATCAAACGGGACATGGAGTTCCAGCTTCGGGAGAAGCAAATAAAAAGTGGCGAGATTTAAGAGAATCTTATGGATTACCAGCATTACCTCCAACAGTTCATTCATATCCTGAAGCTGTGAAAGAATGCCAGACCTTGATGAAAGAAGTAGGGTTTGTAGACTTGCTAGAACACGCTAAGCAATTAAAAGAACAAAGATCAAAACAAACATGAAGAAAAGGAGGAGACAAAAAAATTGAGTGAAAATATGAAGTATAAATATAGATATGGATTCTTTTTAGGATGCGTTATCCCAAATAGATATCCAATGATTGAAGTCTCAATCAGAAATGTTTTTAATTATTTGAATGCCGAGCTAATAGATTTACTAGGGGCATCTTGCTGCCCAGCTCCCGGTGTTTTTAGAGCATTTCACATTCCTACTTGGTTAGTTATTGCTGCAAGAAATATCTCTATTGCTGAAGAATTAGGAGTTAATCCAATCACTGGTTGTAATGGTTGTTATGGTACCTTAAGGGATGCATGGTATGAATTAGAACATGAACCAGAATTAAAGAAAAGCGTGAATGAACAGTTAGCGAAAATTGGAAGGCATTATACTGGTCGTTTAGAACCTAAACATGTGGTTCAAGCACTTTATTTAGATATGGGATTGGATTATATTAGAGACCATATTAAGTACAAGTTTGAAGATTTAAAGGTTGCTGTTCATTATGGGTGTCATATCTTGAAACCAAGCGATAAAAGACCATGGGGGGGAAAATACGAGTATCCTACTTTCTTGGATGAAATTGTTGAATTAACTGGTGCAAAATCCATTAATTATAAAGAAAAATTCATGTGTTGCGGAGCTGGTGGCGCAGTGAGGAGTGCCATTAAAGAAGTTGCTGCAGATTTTACTCGTGAAAAATTAGTTAACATGAGAGATGCTGGAGCGGATATCATCATTAATTGTTGTCCATTTTGTCATTTGCAATTAGATTTAGGACAAGTGGAAGTTAATAACTTTTATAAGGATATAATTGGTGAACCTTTCAATATTCCTGTCATTTACATAACACAACTTCTCGGAGTTTCGATGGGAATCGATCCAAACAAATTAGGCTTGGTAAAAAATCATGATTTAAAAGGAGTTTCGCCGTTCATTCCAATTGAACCATTTTTAGATATAGTAAAAGAACAATTAATTTAAGGTGATAAAATGACAGATATTAAAGAAGAAATAAAAGTTAGTGGAAAAGAAAAACCACGTATTGGTGTCTACATTTGTCATTGCGGTATAAATATTGCCGGCGTAATTGATGTTGAAAAATTAAGGGATTATGCAGCAACATTACCAGATGTAGTTATTTCGAGGGATTATAAATTCATGTGCTCTGATAATGGCCAAGAATTAATTAAAAAGGACATTGAATCTGGCTTAATAAATAGGGTTGTTGTTGCGGCATGTTCTCCAAGAATGCACGAACCTACTTTTCGACTAGTCTGCAAAGAAGCTGGCTTGAATCAATTTCTTTTTGAACAATCAAACATCCGTGAACATGCGTCTTGGGTTAACATGAACGATCCTGAAGGAGCTTTTAAGATTGCCAAGGATCATGTTAGAATGGCTATTGCTAAGGTTAGAAATTTAAAACCACTACAGGAACAAAAGGTTAAAATTGAACCTTCTTGCTTAATTATCGGTGCTGGAATTGCTGGAATGAACGCAGCACTTGATTTAGCTGATTCTGGATATAAAGTATACTTAGTTGAAAGGACTCCCACTATTGGAGGACACATGGCACAATTAGACAAGACCTTTCCTACAATGGATTGCAGTTCTTGTATTCTGACTCCAAGAATGGTCGATGTTGCTAGGAATAAAAACATTGAAATATTAACTTATTCAGAGGTCGTAGATGTACAGGGATATGTTGGAAATTTTGAAGTAACAATCATGAAAAAACCTCATTATGTTGATCAAGAAAAATGTACGGCATGTGGAGCTTGTGTAGAAAATTGTCCTATTACTTGTGCTAATGAATTTGAACTGGGAATGGGCACGAGAAAAGCCATATATATTCCTTTTCCACAAGCTGTTCCAGGGCAGTATACCATTGATATGGACCATTGTATTCAATGCGGCATATGTGCTAGGCCAACTGTTTGTGAACCAGGAGCTATCAATTATGATGATAAACCAGAATATTTGAATATTAAAGTTGGAACAATTATAGTAGCAACAGGATGGGATTTATTTGATCCTTCTGTTCTTGAACAATATGGTTATGGTAGATTTCCAAATGTTATTACTGGACTTCAAATGGAACGATTATTATCTTCGTTTGGACCCGTTCTTGGCAAGCCTGTTAGACCTTCGGATTTAAAAGCACCACATAGCATAGCATTTTTACAATGTGTTGGAAGTAGGAATTTTCGAGAAGGAGGTCATCAATATTGTTCTCGAGTTTGTTGCATGTATGCCACAAAACAAGCAAGGCAATATAAAGAGAAACATCCCGATGCAGATGTCTATATCTTTTATATGGATATTCGAGCATTTGGTAAGGGATATGAAGAATTCTATGAATCTGCTGCAGAAAATTATGGAATTAATTATATTCGTGGCAGAATTGCTGAAATTACAGAAGATGAAGACCATAACATAATAATTAGAGCTGAAGATACATTATTACAAGTACCAATAGAACTCAAGGTTGACATGTTAATTTTATCAACTGCAATTGAAGCTCGAGCCGATGCTGATAAAGTTGCTTCATTGTTAAGCATTCAACGATCTTCTGATGGGTTCTTCATGGAAGCCCATCCAAAATTAAGACCAGTTGATACACTTACCAATGGAATCTTTGTTGCAGGCGTGGCACAAGGACCAAAAGACATTCCTGATACAGTGGCTCAAGCAAAAGGTGCAGCTTCAAGCGCAGCAGCCTTAATGGCTCAAGGAGAAGTTGCAATAGAACCTTATTATGCTGTTGTCATGGAACATTTATGTTCTGGTTGTAAGAGTTGTCAAGCATTGTGTCCATTCGGGGCTATCGATTTTGATGAATTTAAAAAAGTGGCAGTAATAAATTCTGCTTTATGTAAAGGTTGTGGAACATGTGCAGCAGCTTGTCCATCAAGTGCAATCATTCAAAATCATTTCGCAACTTTTCAATTAGATTCCATAATCAGCGTTGCTGTAAAAGAATCAACCGTTCAAAACGGTGGAAATTAGTTTTTTTAAATATATCATTTTTGTTTTTAATTAAAAATAATGGAAATTTTAAATAAATTATTTGATTTTAGGAAAAATATTTAATTTTTAAAATTCAAAAGAAATATTCCAATTTAACCTATTCTTATTATATTTTCTGAGAGATAAAATAATGACTCATTAAAAGCGTTTTGAAACAATAATCAAATATTT
This sequence comes from uncultured archaeon, assembly GCA_964538145.1. Lineage (GTDB taxonomy): Archaea > Asgardarchaeota > Lokiarchaeia > Sigyniarchaeales > SOKP01 > SOKP01. Next base: position 23,390 of record CAZIEC010000010.1, on the reverse strand, counting down.
TTTTTTTGTATCAATGAAAATACAATTTTTTGAAATTAAAAATTTTAAATACTTTAATCTCGCTATTTTTAATATTGAAAGAACTTTTATGAAAAAAGGAAATTTTTTAAGTTTCCAAAAAAGTTAATTTAAAAGATATATTTTACTTATTAAAGGTTATTGGGGATTTTTCTTTCATGAGCTCAAAAGAAGAAAAAAAATTAGATTCTGCGATTAAAAATATACGGAACAAGAGCAAGCACAAACATGGAATAATTTGCCTGAATGGTTTTTTCATTTATTCTAAAATTGAAGAAATCATTAATTTTATGGAATCAAATGGAATCGTAATTCCAGAAGGAAACGCAAATACGAGATTAGAATATCTAAAACGAGTATGTGCTCATTTTTATGAGAAATATTATAATGATGATGGCATTAAGAAGAATTACTTAGATCCAATAAATTATTTAGGAGATATGATTTTAAAGGATGAGCATTTAGCAAATTACGTAAAAAATTTTGATTTCATTTCAAAACACGATTTAATTGACATTTTTGCTGATTTTTGTGCTAGCTTGGATAATACTGTATATGATCTATCGATGCAAGTTAATGAGATCTTAATTGATCTCTACTTGATAAGAAAAAAGCCAAGTTTGCGTACTGAAGCTATTATTGTGAGAACAGGACATCAACTCGATGAGAATTCTTATGAAGAAGCATTAAAAGCATTGGACAATGCCAGAGAAGTTGCTTTAAATAGGATATTTGTAACCACTCCCTATGGTATCTATAAAGTAGGATTTGAAAAATTAATATCAGATTTAGAAGAAAGAAATATTTGGTTATATGTAGTTGACCCTTTTAGAGAATTAATATTTGGAATAATTAAAGGGAAGAAGTCTAATGAATTTAACGAAATAAAACGTGATGAATTCATCAAATCTTTGCCGAAAAAGCCTTTAAGAGCCCCTTCTCAAATTATTGATGAATCAAGATTTAGTTTTGATAGCTCCACCGCTTATAATCTAAAAGAATTCGGATTGTATGAATTATTAAGTGAAATCGATCATAATAAGCTTATATTAAAACCAGAAAAAGTTCCCAAGTATGCTAAAATTTTTAGAGATTTAATAATAATGGACCACAATTCGGGTATTCTTTTGGTTTCATATTCTAGTAAAGATTTCAAGGAACATGCATTAACTTCTGGATTTTTATCAGCAATGGATACGTTTATTTCCCAGATTGGAGGCTCTAGAATGCAAGAGATTAATTATAAAGGCTTTTATATTCAAGCTGCTTATGGCAAATATACTAAAGTTGTATGCTTTTTAGCAGAACCTGCAGATGAAAATTTTAGAGAAAGATTAAACTTTTTAATTAATGAATTTGAAAAAATTTATGAAGACAAGATTAAATTATTTCAGAAAAACGGGGATACTGAATTTTTTGAAAAAGAAGAAATTCAAAATTTTGTTAAATCAATCTTGGATATTTAAAAATCTTTGTTTTAAAATATAGATTAATAATTGTAATTTTATTATTATTTAAATGCATTTTCAAGCATAAATTTTTTCTATTTTATTATTATATTCCCATATTTTTAAAAATAAAATTATCTATTTTGACTTATTTAAATAATATTAGAATTATTATCGAGATTTATAATTCCTTTAATGTTTCTTGCAGAAAATAAGAAGGATATTATCCTTATTTTTTAGATTATTGAAATTTTTTATCTAAGAAATCTATGAAATTTAAAAAATGCTTTCAATATCTATAATTTTTAAAGATTAATTTGAATAATAATCCAGAAAGATTAAAAACGAAATTACATTTTACAAGCTCAAGAGGATTTATGAATAATTATTAAATTTTCCTCTTAAATATACTAAAATGTGATGATGAATATGGGTTTTAAAGAAACATATAATGCAATTAAAGAAGATATAAAAAATGGAGAGAAAAATTTCAACATAACCTGTGAAATGCTTCCAGAAGGCCAGCAAACAAAATTAATCTTTGGAAATCCTCCAATAGAATGGCTTTTAGATGCACCTCCGGGATTAGGTGGAACTGACAAAGGTCCCTCACCATTACTAGCCATATTAGCTTCAATTGGTGGATGCATCATTGCTGTCATAAGATTCTGGGCTGAAATAATGGATATTAAAATTGAAAGTTTAACCGTAAATTCAAGAGGTCATATAAATTTAGGTGGAATCTTTGGCATTGGTGATAAATTACCAGGTTACGATAAATTAGAACCTGTTATTAGAATTAAAGCAGACGCCCCTAAAGAAAAGGTTCAAGAATTAGTTGATACTGCATTAGCTCATTGCCCAGTTATTACAAACTTTAAAGGTGCTACTCCTATTACGCCTAAAGTTCAAATTAGAGAATAAAATCCTTTTAAATAAATACAATTTTTTTTCATTTATTTTATTAATTCTATTTAAAGGATAATGATTCTAATTATTGAATTTTAAATTAAAATCATCAAATCATTCACTCCTGAAATATGGTAAATACAAAAATTATCTTGACTAAAAATTCAATATTAAAGAAAAAATAAAATTAATAAATTAATCTCATTTTATCTAAATTCTATAGCATCTGAAGGGCAAATCTCGACACATCGATTACAGTAATAGCATTCATTTTTTGAAGAATTAATTGAAGCTTTATGTGTTGGACATATTTTTTCACATAGCCCGCAATCCGTACAAGCGTCAGTTCTAACATATCTTTTTAGAGAAAATTGTCCTACTATGGAAGCTACTGCTCCAAAAGGGCAAAATAAGCGACACCAGGGTCGATAAATGAAAAAACTAGCAATAAACACGAGTCCTAAGAAAATTGCTGGAACGATATATAATGTAATGATTGGATTAGTGAAAAACTTGAAACCCGTGAAAGGATTAATCACTTGTAAAAAATTTAAACTCCAAACAACTGCTAAAACGATTAATATTCCAAAAAATACCCATCTAATTATCGTTGAGATTTTGTATGAGATGTCCAAGTTATATTTTACATGTTTTTGTTCTTTTAAATTAGATTTAAACTTAAATCTGGACGCTAATTCTTGCAATGCACCTAAAGGACATGCATATCCACAGAATATCCGACCAAATAAAAAGACTGTAAAAAGTAGCACGATTAAAATGACTATTATAGGTAGGATTAAATTAATTTTAGGGCCCGTTATAATAGTTGATAAGAGAGTTTGAATTGGCATTACCGCATTTGGGATACCTCCTAACACTATTCCACCAAGAATTAATGAAATTAAATATATGATAAGACTATTTCTTTTATTCAACTTTTTTTTGCTTATTAATATAATTGCGGTAGTACAAATAATTATCCATAAAATGAATATTGGAATGGCAGTAATTGCTTCAAATTGCTGTATATTTCCTTGAAAAATTATTATGATCCCCTCAAATTATTTTATTTTATTTTTAGAAATATAATTGTTTTAATTAGATATTTTTTTTACTTTATATATAAAGTAAATTTAAAAAGAAATTTTTTTAGCATTAAAAAAATGAATCAAAATATCGTACATGTTAAATTCAAGATTGCCATACCGAAATCAAAATTGTTATCAAATTTGAGCATTAAATATCCTGAATTAGATTTCAAGATACTTTCTAAATTATTCTTAAGTGAAGAAAAAAGTCTTACTTTACTACAGATTATAGGCTCAACAACCAAGCAATTTATTTTAGATTTTGGAAACATCTCTTCAAAAATAAATTATCAAATTCTCTTTAAGAGCGAAGACATGGCATTACTCAGCTTAGAATCCGCAGATCCTTGGATCTTGAATGCTTTTATAAAAAGTCAACTTTTGTTGGTTTATCCTTTAATTCTAAAACAAGGTTTCGCATATATTGATGCAATTGATGAACATTCTAAAATAAATAATTTCTTATTGGAACTAGAAAGAAAAGAAATAAAATATTTTATTCAGAGCATTGGAGAATTTCGAAACTCGATATTATTAACTAAAAGACAAAAAGAAATTTTACTTAAAGCATATTCAAGAGGATATTTTGAAATTCCACGAAAAATATCTCTTAGTAAACTTGCTAAAGAATTAAAGATATCTCCTTCTTCTCTTTCAGAAACGCTTAGAAGAATTACTAAAAAATTATCAAATTTTTATTTGAAATCAATAAATATCTTCATCAAATAATTAAAAATAGATTTTTAACCTTAAGAAAGAAAAAAATAGATTAAAATATTTATATTTTAAGTGATTTTTAATTAAATCAGATTTTCTAAAAAAACTATTAAATTATTATGGATCATTTCTTAGGGGATGCCTTGCATTTTCCATATTTTCAATACAATCATCGATTGTAGGAACGCCCTCCATTGCCTTGCGAATTGCGTTTCTAGTGGCTTTATAATTATTGATGAACACTCGCTTCCTGCTACTTGCGCTCGGATGAACAAAAACATTGACTATTATAACCAATTCTTCAGAAGCTTCTTTGGGCAAGATTCCATCCTTGACGCACTGAACTACTGCCTTAGCGATTGCGGCTTGAGCAGGACCATAAATTAAAGAAGCATGACGTAGAGATGTAACTTTAACGGTCGGTATCATCATCGTAATCGGTTTTACTTGCATGTTAGGTTCAAGAATTACTTGCAATCCCTCTTTATCCTTGGCAGGATGTGTTAATGCTTGCACGTATGCTTGTCCAACTGGACCATCCTTTTTCCCAATAACTAAATCTATGTGAGCTAGTTCTGCTCGTTCTCCAACAAGAGATTCGCCAACCTTTAAATCAAAATCCTTTATTATTTCAGGTGTGATCCCAACAGCATAAAACTTACTGGTTAATTCTTTTTCTCCAATTAATATTTTTATTTCTTTCTTTTTAATTAATCCTAATTTCTCTAATTCTACCCGAAATTCATCCCTAAATTCATATGAAAGCGTGTCTCCAATAATTACAGGCTTACGAGAAACTCCCACTTTGATGCCCATCATATTCAAGCATTCTTTTGCTCCTAATGCCCCTGAATTTATCAGCATTCTAGCTATTTTCTGAACGCGTCTTTGCAATTCTTGAGCTTCTTTTAATCGGTTATTTTTAACATGATCATATATCTCTAACCAAAATTTAGGAATCACGTTGGCAGAACCCAAAATAGCTCCGTCTGCACCAGCAGCCAAAGCGCCCAATACATTTTCATCCCATCCAATAAGAACAGAAATTTTACCACTAACTTTTTCTAATAATGCTGAAAAATACTTGAAATCGCCACTTGAATCTTTTATTCCAACGATATTATCAACATCAGCTAAATCTTCCACCACAGTCCAAGGCAATTCTACTCCAGTGCAAATTGGGATGTTATACATAATTATAGGTATGTCTGTTTTTTCTGCAATCGTGAAGTAATGATCATATAATCCTTTTGCCTTAGGTTTTAAATAATATGGAGTAACAATGAGAACTGCATCTGCTCCAATATCCGTGGCTGCTCTTGTATTTTCAATTACCATTTTTGTTCCAGATTCACCTGTTCCCGCTATTACAGGAACCCGTCCATTTGCTTCATCAACAACGATTTCAATAACCTTCAATCTCTCTTCCATGGTCATATTAACGAATTCACCAGTTGTTCCTACAGGGACTAGCCCATTAACTCCTTGTTCAATCAAGTAATTTACCAAATTTCTAAGCTGTTCTTCATTAATTGATTCATCTTTCTTGTTAAATGGAGTTACCATTGCCACCATTATTCCTGATGGTCTAAAATCAAATTTTCCCATAATTTTTCACTTTTCTACATGCAATTTTTAATATTTATGCAAATTTCTTGCAGCTATAAAAGATAACCCATTTTCAGTTAAAATTCTAGCGGTTGTATTTATAGCTCTGTACCTATCTAAATGATTAATTCTCAAATATTCCCATAAACCCGTCTTCATTATCTCTTCTTTTGTTTTAAAATAATCTAAGATATCAGAAGGATACTCTCTAGTTTTTTCTACTTCCACATCTCCACCTTCATGTTTTGCACTAATGTTTTTTACTCTTCGTGCTAATTCAATCAATTCATTCCTCCTATCATAAGGTTGCCTTACAATACTCTTCCAAGTTTCTACAATATGATGTTCAAGCCTAACAACATCTTCAAAGCCAAACTCCTTTCTAATATAAGCAGCAAGTTCAATGGTTTCATTATTTACCGAATTAGATAAATTAAAACCGATTAATGGACTTGTACCATCTTCTCTAGAAAATAATTTAGCAGTTAATAATGTCCATAAACATGAGTATGGATTATCATTACCTAAATATACAGATATCTTGAATTCATTATTAATTCCCAATTTGTGGAGAAAATATCCAAGCAAAACGGTTCCAGGATTTATGTTAAGCACTTGTTTAATGCCATAATTGGTATAATAATATAAATATTCATCAACCCATTTTAAAGCAAAATCATTTGGTTGCCCAACCCCTCCAAAATATCCAGTTATTGTTTCTGGACCACCTAAGTGGACATTAACGGGCATTCCATCTGGACCTGGAGCGGTTCCTTTAGTATCCAAGGTTTCTACATAAGTTGCACCGATAACTTGCATTGCAATAGCCATTGCTACTAAATCTCCATCTGCTTCCTGTTCTTTCATATTCCTTACTCGAATGATCCTACCTGGAACGAGATTTTGATTTTTAATGGCATCTTTGGCAATATCAATGAAAAATGGAAAATATTGACATGCAGAAAGTTCTAAGGTTACTGCAAATTCATCTTTGAATTTCATACTATTTGCTTTTTCTCCCAAAATCTTTCGCCTATATTCAGGAATGCTAATAAAAGCTCCAGAATCTCGTTGCTTAATTAACCATTCGATTTCTTTAACATAATCTGAATTAATCTTGCTTAATTTTTGCATCAAGTTATCTATCTTGCTAGCTTCTTCGGCTTTTTTGTTTATTTCCTCAATCCCACCATGTTTATCTAATATCTCAAAAAGTGCATTTATCAAAGAATTATTCTCATCAAGAAGAAATTTATTAATTTCTTCTAAAGCTTTTTCAGTAATTTTTAATTTTTTTCTTAAATCTGACATGCTTATTCCTCTCAAATTTGTTGATATTTTTTCATTTCATTTTTACTAGCTTACCCATTCAATTCCCACGCTTGAATTCCTAATATGGGTTTATAATAAATTAATAACAAGATGCATTTGATTATAAATTTAATCATGACAATTTCTCTTTAACTTATTTTCAAAAAAAGAATATTTTTGTTTTTTCAATGTATGGATAATTCATGGATAATTGTTGTATTTAAAATATTTTAAAAAATTAATTTTTAACATTCTTTATTATTAAGGAATAACGATTATATCTTAATTATAATAAATATTTGAAAGAAGGCAATATCATCCATCAAATAATTTAAAATAAAAATAGATAATCAAATGAAATTTTTTTTAAATCTTTCCAAATACCAAAAATTCGCTTGAATTCCGGAATATAGTGATTTTAAAGAAAAATTTTTCTGATTAGAGAAAATTTCTGAATAAATTTACCAAATTCTTGAAATTTAAATTAAATAGTATTTTTTATAACTAAAAAGTGGGAGATGTAATTTCTAAAACATAGAAATTTTGAATTTAACTCCAACTAATTGAAGGATATTGTACTAAAAAAATATTTTATTTAAAAATCAATATTCAATTAGTAAATAAGTTAAATTATATTCCCTCATTTTTCCCATTCAATATAATTGATGTTCATTTCTCAAATTTTTTTAAATTAAAAAGATATCATGTCATGTTTTAACCGTCGAGATAAAGGTTAAAATACCATCTAAAATTTAGTATATCAACAAGAATTCAAACAAAAATGAGAAAAATGTATAAATATAAAGTATCGATTTTAGGCACGGGTTTCATAGGATTGTGTAGTGCTGCTTGCTTTGCTCAAAAAGATATAAAAGTCTTAGCATCTACCCATAATGAAAAAAAAGCTAAAATGATAAATGAGGGAAAAGCACCTTTCTATGAGGTAGGCTTACAAGAGATAATGGATGATTTGAAGAAAAATAAACCCGAAATGCTAACTTGCATTACTGATCCAATAAAAGCTGTTTTAGAAACCGATATCTCCATGATAACACAAGGTACTCCGATGCGGGAGGACAAGAGCATTGATTTAAGTTTTATTGAGAGTACAGCAAGAGAAATTGGAGAGGCATTAAAACAAAAAGATACTTACCATTTAGTTGTTGTTAGATCAACTGTAGTTCCAGGTACCACGAGGAACTTGATTTCAAAAATCATTACAGATATTTCTGGAAAAAAGCCGGGAGAAGATTATGGATTATGCATGCAACCTGAATTTTTAGCAGAAGGACGTTCAATTGAAGATACATTACATCCAGATAGGATTATTATAGGAGAATTTGATGAAAAAAGCGGATCGATGCTTCAAGAATTTTATGAATATTTTTATGAAGATCATCTGAAAAATTGTCCAATAGTGAGAATGAACCTTGAAAGTGCTGAATTAGTGAAATACGGGAATAATTGCCTGTTATCAACGAAAATTAGTTTTGCGAATGAGTTTGCGAACCTCGCCCAATTAGTTCCAAATGTAGATGTTGTTCAAGTAATGAAAGGAGTTGGCTTAGATTACAGGATCAATCCACGCTTTTTAGGAGCAGGAGTTGGTTTTGGGGGATCCTGTTTTCATAAAGATGTTAATGCGATAATGGCATGGGCGAAATCAAAAGGATATCATCCTAGATTATTAGAAGCTGTTCTTGACATAAATGATGACCAAGCAATAAAAATAGTTGATATTGCTGAAGAACTTGCTGGTAAATTGGCAGGAAAGAGAGTTACTTTGTTAGGATTGTCATTTAAGCCAGGAACAGATGATATGCGGGAGGCCCCTAGTATAAGAGTAGTAAAAGAGTTGAGGAAACGCAATGTCTCTGAAATTATTGGTTATGATCCAGTAGCAAAAGAAACTGCCCGTGCTGTTTTTGGAGATAAAATTCAATATGCTAACTCCGTTGAAGAAGCTTTAAAAGATTCAGAATGTGCCTTTTTAATAACTGAGTGGGATGAGTTTAAAGCATTAACTCCTGAGACTTTTAAAAAATACATGAAAACACCAAATTTAATAGATGGTCGTAGAATTTTCGATTATGAGACATTCAGCAGAGAATTACCTTTTAGGGCAATAGGAAGAGTTGATTTAAAATAGGAAAATTATAATAATGAAATAGTGAAGATGCACACATCAAGTAAGAAAATTATGAATTAAACTAAAAATTCTTTAATTATTTTATTAAAGCTTCTAATAATCTTTTACAATCTTCCAATATAGAAAATACAAGATCTTTATATTTTATAGCATTATTTTTAAAAAAATCTTTAGTCAAACCTTCTATATATCCATAAGCAGCTTTTCCTCGCAAATTTATTAAACTTCGAGATATTTTAACATGATCATCAATTTTATTCTTAAACCATTGTGGTATTTCCATAGATTTTAAATCATTATAGATTCTAGAAACATCATGTTTTCTAGGATATTCTACTCCAAATAAAATTAAAATGCTCTTTAAAGCTTGCTCTGTTGCCATTTGAAATGAATATACAGCATCATCCCATCTTTTATCTTCAATCCCTCTCGTACCACTTTGAAACCATCTATAAGCACGCTCTAATGCAAACTTCGAAGTTTTATCATTCTTCATAGTTCAAAAATATCTCCATATTTAATTCCTTCCCTTTCCCAATAAAAATCATCCTCAGAAATGAAAATGCGTTTTAATTTTTTTTCTTCAATTTGTTTTCTAATTTCTTTAATAAAATTAAATCCTGTATCATTCTTATCATATAAAATGATTCCGTCAAGTGCAACATCATAAAATAATGTTCGAAATTTTTTTAAGTCTTTTTCCCTTAAGATTAAAAGTTGGAATGTAATATAGAGTTTTTTACCAGAAGAACTAACCAACTCATTTTTATTTTCAAATTTTATGGTTTTTTCTAAAATTTCTGCTTCTAATTCCTCTAGGCTCTTTATATTATTTTCTAAAATGATTAATATATCAATATCAGAATATTGATTCCATTTACCTCTTGCTACCGATCCATATAAAATGAAGGAGATTAATTTGCCCTTTAGAAAATTCTCTAAAATCTCAATATAGTCTTTTAGATAATCTCGAAACAAATAAGGTACCCTATCTAACTCATCAAGATTTATTCCTTTAGATTCCATTTTAAATTAAAAGATTCTCTTATTATGGTAATTAAATGTATTTTTATTAAAAAGAAAAATTTCTCTTTTCCATTAAATTAAATTAGGAAATCTGAAATTAAATATTTATCATAAAATCAACATGAATTGTTCGGCTTGTTTATAAATTAATACATCATTAAAATTCAACTTCAATGTAATATTAATATGAAAAATTTCATCCTAAATTTTTTATAGCAAAAAACTTTCTAAAACTTAAGTTTACAATTCTCTTAAAATAAATTAATTGAGAATAGATTAACTTTAATTTAAATATTAAAAGAATCATTTGAAGAAAAAATGACAGATAGCGAATTTGATCCATATATTCTAGGAATATGTTGTAATTGGTGTACCTATGCAGGAGCAGATCAAGCGGGCACTTCTAGAATGCAACGTCCAGCTAATTTAAGAATAATGAGAGTCATGTGTGGTGGCAGGGTTGAGCCACACTTCATTTTGGATGCCTTAAGAAATGGAGCTGATGGAGTGCTCGTAAGTCATTGCCATCCAGGAGATTGTCATTATGTAGAAGGAAATTATAAGACCATGAGGAAAATCCCTCTTTTGCATAGGTATCTAGAACAATTTGGCATTAATCCAAAGAGAGTAAAGTATACATTCGTATCTGCCTCAGAAGGGGCTGAATTGACCGAAATTGTCAAGGAATTCGTTCAAGAATTAAAAGAGTTAGGACCAAACCCAATTAATGAGGAGGAATGAATAAATGCAAGTTTATAAAGTAAAAGTAAATAGATTTACTTGTACGGGTTGTAATGTTTGTGTGGTAAGTTGTCCAATAAACTTCAATCAATTGAGAAAAAATAGTTATTTGAATGAAGATAATGCCGTGATTCTAGTGAAGAATGGAATCGCAACACCTATTTATAAGCCAGAAAGAGAGATTAACTGCGACGGGTGTGGAGTGTGTGTTAAAATGTGCCCTCAAGTGGCGATAAGAATTGAATGCGTGGAAGCCAGCTAAATGTTTCTTAAAATTTTTACATTATGAAAAGTACAATCATTTTTAAGGAAACTTTTCTCCATTCTCTTTTTATCTATTTTTCTATAAATTCATTCATCTTTATTTCTACAAGTTGTTAATCTTTTTAAATAAAAAAGTAGAATTAAAATTTCAAATTTATTTAATTTAAAAATTATTTAAATCCGCAATCTTGATGATACTTAATAAAGTCAATCTTATTATAACAAATTTTTTATAAAAATAAACTTTAAACTTCATAAGATTTAAATCAATTACTTAAAATGGTTTAACAATGTCATTTCCCAAAATTTCAAGAACAATTTCGAAAGAAGAGGAACATGTGAAGGTACAATTCCTTACCGAAAGCTTGGAGTTGATATTAAATCGCGAGAAATGTGTTGGATGTGGGACGTGCGCACGTGTTTGTCCGAAAGAAGCTATTTCTCGTGGACCAGTAGGAGCTTCTCGCCGATTTCCTACCACGGGGGAATTAATACCTGAGGTTTATGACCCAAAAAAATGTGTTTTTTGCGGAACTTGTGTTGTAATGTGTCCATTCATGGCTTTGACCTTGAAAAAAGATGGTAATATAATAAATTTAGAAGATATTCCCATAGTTGCTCAAAAAGTTTTGCCTAAAATTGAATATCAAACTAAAAAATTAAAGAATGATAGGATCGTAAGGCAATATGCCAAGGCAACAGTAAAAATTAACGATGAAGAGTGTGCAAAAGGATGCGGATCGTGTGCTGAAGTTTGTCCTTCTGGCACCATTGAAATCGCTAAAAGGCCAGAACATGGATGGGAAATGTCTAAGAACGTGGAAGTTGTTGACCCTGATGCTTGCGTAGCTTGCGGCGCGTGCGATAATGCTTGTCCAACAGGAGCACTACAATTAGAAATTACAGAAATTAATTATTCTGGAGAATTTAGTGACTTATTTTGGCCCCCATTAATTGAAAGATTTAAAACATTAAGATGGAGTAAAAAGGAGTGAGCGTGAAAATGAGTTTAGATAATTTAATTTTAATAACAGGACGAACCATAAATCAAGGCATTGCTTTAGAAGGAGGTAAAACGACTAAAGAGAGCGTAAGAGCTGCGGGAATATGTGCTTTCGATAAAGATGATTTTAAAAAGCTAGATTGCATGATTGGGACTCCCGTTAAAGTTATGACTGAATTTGGTGAAGTAGTGGTTTATTCCACTATATCTGAAGAAGGACCTCATCCTGGGATAATTTTCATTCCAATGGGCCCATGGGCAAATCAAGTCGTAAATCCAAGTTCTCAATCATGTGGTACTCCAACATTCAAGGGAATTAAGGCAAGAGTAGAAGTTGTAAAAGATGGGAAAGTTTTAGACTCTGTAGAATTGATAAGCAAGTTGAAGGAGGGATAAAAGTGTCTGAAAAAAGTAAAATTACCTATAAAGATGTTGTGTGCCCTTTTTGTGGCACTCTATGTGATGATTTAGAAGTTGATGTAAATACTAAAGAAAATATAATAATTGAAGTAAGAAATGCTTGTCAAATTGGCACTCGCAAATTTTTCTCATCTAATCCAAGTGAACATCGTTATGAAGTTCCTTTAATAAAGGAAAATGGTTCTTTTAAAGAAGTTTCATGGGATGAAGCAATAGAAAAAACAGCAGATATCCTTGCAAATGCCAAAAGGCCTCTATTATATGGATTTGCCAGTACAGAGTGCGATGCCCAGAGTAAGGGCGTAGAATTAGCAGAATTATTAGGAGGAATTTTAGATAATACTGCTTCGGTTTGTCACGGTCCTACATTATTAGCTGAACAAGATGTTGGCGTTCCTACATCAACTTTAGGAGAATATAAGAATAGAGCAGATTTGGTAATTTTCTGGGGATGTAATCCCGTTCATGCTCATCCAAGACACCTTGGGAGGTATAGTGAATTCGTTCGAGGTTATTTCAGAACAGATGGTAGAAATGACCGATATATCGTTGTTGTGGATCCAAGGTACACGCATACTGCTCAAATTGCAGATTTATACATAAAAGTTAACCCAAATGAAGATTATGAGTTAATAAATGCTCTTAGAGCCGAATTAAGAGGCGTTGAAATCGATGAAAAAGAAGTTGCTGGTGTTCCAAGAGAAAAAATTAAAGAACTTGTTAATATATTGAAAACATGCAAGTTTGGTGTGATATTTTTCGGAATGGGCTTAACCCAATCTGTTTCACATCATCGTAATGTTGATACTGCGATATGTTTAGTTCGCGAGTTAAATGACCACACGAAATTTCTCATAACTCCAATGAGAGGCCATTATAATATAACTGGAAGCAATGTGGTTTTTACTTGGAATACTGGATATGGTTATTCAATTGATTTTTCTCGTGGATACCCTCGATATAATCCTGGAGAATTTTCTTCTGTGGATTGTCTAATTAGAGATGAAATTGATGCCTCTTTAATTGTAGCCTCTGATCCTGCTAGTAATTTTCCTGCAGCTGCAGTTAAAAAAATGTTTAAGCATCCTTTAATTGTTGTAGAACCACACCATACACCTACATCAGTAAATGCCGATATAATTTTACCAGCTGCTTTTGCGGGAATAGAAACAGAAGGTACTGCTTACCGAATGGATCACGTACCATTAAGATTAAGAAAGGTAAAAGAACCACCAGGACAATGTCTTACAGATCGTGAAATCTTAGAAAAATTAATTGAAAAAGTAAAAGAAAAGAAAGGTGAGTTATGAAAATGGCAGAAATCAAGTTAAAATTAAAAAAAGAACCTCGTTATCCATTAGAAGCAGAAACAATTACGCCAGACTACTTTGCAGGCAAGTCAATAAAGGAGATCAAAGAAGCAATTCTCTTTCATGGGAATCAATCTGTAAAATTGAAAGAATTTTTCGAAGTTTCTGGGACATCGGATGATATCAAAGAAACCAAAATACTTATTGAAGGAAATCTATCTAAAGTTAAACGAATTGGACAAGGAATGACAGGAGGGGAAATCGTAATTAACGGCGACGTAGGAATGCATGTAGGAAATCAAATGAAAGGTGGTAAAATCACCGTCAATGGCAATGCTGATGATTGGGCAGGCGCAATGTTAAAAGGTGGCGAACTTGAAATAAACGGGGATGCCGGAAATTACGTTGGTGCTGCATATCGTGGATTTTGGAAAGGTATGGAAAATGGCGTTATAAAGGTTAAAGGCAAAGTGGGCAGAGAATCAATGTTATGGGCCAGATGGGCTAAAAAAGCAGGAAAATTTCCCACTTTATATTGTGGTGGCGCAGGAGATTTCTTAGGGATGCATAATCATGGAGGGACAATCATTGTTGAGGGTAATGTAGATAGATATGCTGGAGCAGATCAAATAATGGGCGTTATCGTAATTAAAGGTAAAATTCACAAAAAACTTCCTTCTTTCAAAAAAATTGGCGAAGTGAGTGAAATAGAACTTCCCAATGGTGATAAAATTACTGGAAAATTCATTGAATATAGCGGAGATCATTCCGTTAAAAAAGAAACAAACGGAAGGTTATATATTGCCGTTTAAATTATAATTTTTTTCCAAAATCACTCTTTTTTAAAATTTAATGAGGATTTCTCATAAATCTTTTTTATAAAAATGTAATTTTTATATTAGGTTTACTTTGGTTAAATTATTTTAATTACTAAAAATGTGATAATTGTTTTGTATAAGCGAAATGTCAACATTACTAAAATCATTAAAAATGAATTACGAGAAGAAATTGATTCAGTTTTAATTGAAACTCCAATAAACGTTTTAATTAATGATATCCCAATTGTAAATTTAACATGCTTGCCTAAAGACTTAAAAGAACTTGCTATTGGGTTTTTATACTCTATTAATATCTTAAATTCAATGAATCAAGTGAAAAACATAAATGTGGATGAAATTAATGGAAAAGTAGATATTTACTTGAAAGATTCAACGAATTTAAATATTGAAGAATTAAAAGTTGATTTAAGTGCCAAAATAATAGACACATCATGTGGGATCCCTAATGTTTGGAGAAATTTGATATTAAAAGGTCTTGAAATGCTAAAAAGGGAACCCAAGCAAGAAAAATTACAAATTAAAGCAAGTTTAATTCATGAAATGATGATAAAGATGCAAAAAAATACAATTTTATTTAAAGAAACGGGTGGATGTCATGGAGCTGCAATATTCGATAAAGATGGTGAATTATTGAGCCTAAAAGAAGATATCGGAAGGCATAATGCCATCGATAAAGTAATTGGAGAAATTATAATACGAAAAATAAAAATGGATGATAAAATATTAACCACAACAGGGAGATTAACTGGGGAATCCGTGTTAAAGGCAATTCGTGCAAGGATTCCGATCCTCGCTTCCTTATCTGCAGCAATAGAATCTGGAATCCGATTCGCCTTTGCACATGACTTGACTCTAATCGGATTTGTTCGAGGGAGTAAAATGAACATTTATACTCATCCTGAAAGAATTATTATCTAATGTCCCTTTAAATATTGTCATTATTTGAAAGTCAAATTTAAATTTGTAGGAATTTATTGAAAAAGTTTTTAAGCAATTTCTTAGATTTAAATTTATAAATTTATAGACTTATAAGAATGAAAAAATCAACGAAATACAATATTTTTTACTATAAAAATTAAAGAGGTTAAACAAAATTGAAACATAAAACTGGTTTTGTTTTGCTATGCATTGGAGGAATCATGATGATAATCAGCAGTGCGGTTGGAAGTACTGGAATTTTTCAATTTTTATATAATGTTGCTTTAAACTATGTCAGCCCCCAATTCGTTCCACTCTTAACTATAATAATGACCATCATAAAATTTATAGCAGATTCAGGAGGATTTTCTATAATAGCAGGTGCCATTTTAATAATGCTTGGAGCCGTAAGAATTGGGAAGTTTATCATTTGGGTTGGCTTGACTTTTGGTACGATAGCATTAATCATTTGGATCATTGTCCAAATAGTTAATCTTACTGGGATCATAACAGATCCACAGATTTTAACACTTTTATATAATGTTTATGGCTTTTTTACTTACAATACTGGTCTTGCATTTTTAGGTGTCAGCACTGCTATAGTAGGAAAACATTTTGTTAGAAGTATATTGAAGGAAAAAGACAAGGAAAAAGAAGTAGAATTAGCAGTTTCAAGCGATAATGAAGAAGAAATTAACGATTCTACCAAATTAACGTGAATAATTTTAAAATTATCGAATTCAAAAACGAACTACAAGAAAAGTCTTTTAGATTATTAATAAAATTGCAATTAACAAGTCATTTTATTTTTTCATAACACTTTTTTTTTATGCTTTTTGTCATTTAGATTAAAATATTTGCTATTACACTGCTCGCTTATTTAACAAATTTTTTAATGAATTTAGCATTTAACCAAATATCAATACAATTAAAAATAAAAAGAGAAATTAGTGGTGAAGATATAATCGTGACAATTCCAGTTTGCTTCGGACAGTTGAGTAGTTGTTGGGGCTGCCACCAGAGCCTTTTGAACGCACATCTTAATCTTCTTACAATACTTCCTGAATTAGAGATTGTTTATTGGCCTGCTGTTGTGGATTATAAATTAGATTCTCTTGAGGCTAGAGAAGACGGCAGCATTGTGATCGGATTCATTGAAGGTGTTGCTAGGACTAAAGAAGATACAGCACTTGCCAAATTAATGCGAAAAAAATGTAAGATAATCGTAGCATTTGGAGCTTGCGCTTGCTATGGTGGCGTTAAAGGATTAGCTAATTTATTTGATATAAAGGATTTGGTTTCTAGGAAATTTAAAGAAACAGAATCCATTACTGATGAAAATCCGGAAGAACCCTCCGAACATGTTCCAGGATTTGAGGATTATATTGTAAATGTGAAGGATATCATTGATGTTGATGTATTCATACCAGGATGCCCGCCTACTACTGAAAATATTTTAGCAGCAATATCTTACTTGTTAACATTAGTAGGTAAGGGTCCAGAATCACTTGATAAGAATAAGAGCATTTGTGAAACTTGCAATTTAAATAATGAAAATTGTTTATTAGAAAAAGGAATACTTTGTTATGGACCAATAACGGCAGCTGGATGTGAATTAATGTGTCCTAATAATGGAGATGTCTGTTATGGATGCTTTAGAGCTACAAGTAAACCTTCATCCAGAGCAGAACAATTAAAAAATATTTTATTAGAAGTAGATGAATTAGACACGAAAACAGCTTCAAGCTTACAACATTTTCTTGATTTATACTTGGGTTCCTCTAATATAACTAACTTTTATTTCAGAGGGGATTTATTACAACGATTAGCTTATGAACCAGAGAGTTTTAAAGTAAAAGAGATTAAAACAGATAAAGGAGAGAAGATGATTTTAGATGTATCTCTGACAGAAAATAATATTATCAATGAGATTGTTGGAACTTCTTTATTCTTATTAAAGGATGATCCTAATTTCAAGTTTAGCACGAAAACAGTTTGCAGTCATTGTAATAGAGATGTAGTGGATAAAGTACCGACCGACTTAAAAAGAGATTATGAAGGATTGCCAACAATGGATAAATGCTTCTTAGAGCAAGGATATATATGCTTGGGTCCTGTCACTCAAGCTGGTTGTGGTGCAATTTGCCCAAATAAAGCAAATGCTCCTTGTTTAGGATGTTATGGACCTCCAGTAGGAGTGGAGGATCAAGGTGCAAAATTTATCAGCACACTAGGTTCTTTATGCGCTGATAAAGATCCAGATGAAGTTCTAAAAGCAATAAAAGATCCAGCTGGGTTATTTAACAGATTTACTTTAGCTGATAGCATTCTAAAACATAAATATAATGATAAAATGAAGGAGGAGGATTAAAGATGGTAAAAGAAATAAAAGTGGAACCCGTAACTAGATTAGAAGGGCATGGTGGACTTCACATTGTTATTGGAGATGATGGTAAGGTCAAGGACGTGCAATTCAACATTACATCAACGAGATTTTTTGAAAAATTTGTTGAGGGAAGATATTGCGAGCACATCCCGAGAATTACTCCTCGAATTTGTGGAATTTGTCCAATTCCCCATCATTTAACGCCAACAAAAGCGGTGGAAGATGCTTGGGGCGTGAAGATCCCAGAACCAGCTCGCAAGTTAAGAATTTTACTACAAAATGCCAAGCAATACTCTTCACATGCATTACACTTTTATGCATTAGCCGCACCTGATTTCTTGCTAGGACCATTTGCCGATCCAGCTCTTAGAAACGTCGTTCACGTGATCAACAAAATGCCAGAAGTTGGAGCAATGGCGTTGAAAATGATGGATTTCGGACAAAAATTATGTGCCGAGATTGGCGGTAAATCAATCCATCCAGTCTCAGCTATCGTTGGTGGAATGAAGAAACCGATGTCTGAAGAAGCTAGGGATAAATTTTTGAAAATGGTTGATGAACAAATTGAATTCACACAAAAAACGGTTGAAATTGGCTTAAAAGTCGTTGAGGATTATTGGGATGTTATTGCTAATGTTGGTGTGGTTCCAACTTATTATCTTGGAATGACTAAGAATGGAGTTCATGATATATATGAAGGAGATATACGAATCGTGACTCCTGATGGTGAAAAGAAGGATTACGATGTCCACGATTACTTGAACGTACTTGGCGAGCATATACCTCCGCACTCTTATGCGACCCACATGTATTACAAGCCAGCAGGATATCCCGAAGGAATTTATCGGGCAAATTGCCTTGCCATGATCAATGCTGCCGATAAGATGGCTACACCATTAGCTGATGAAGCACTCAAGGCTTTTAGAGATAAAACTGGACCAATTTCTCATCACACGTTCGCATATCATTGGGCTCGATTAATTGAGTTAGTCGAAGCTGTAGAAATCATCAAGCAAATGTTAGAAGATCCTGATATCGTGAATTCTGATTGCAAGACACTCGATGTCGAGCCAAAAGAAGGTGTTGGAGTTGGAGTAACTGAAGCACCTAGAGGTCTATTACTCTATAATATTTGGAGCGATTCTGATGGTATTTGTAAGAAAATGAACTTGCTGGTTGCCACGAACCATAACATTGCTGGAATAGAGAAGACTTTAATGCACGTTGCCAAGCAAGTGTTTGAGGATAAAGCACTTGAAAAAATCAAGCTTCCAGACCCTTGGATTAAATAACTAATTAAAAAATAATTTTTTAATTAAATTTGAAAATATAAGGGGTATTAAAAAAATGGTTGTTATAGATTATGAACTTAAGAAAAAAATAATGGATGTTCACATAAAAGATACTTTGAAATTCTGTTATCAATGCAATAGATGTACTGATAATTGCCCCATTTCAAGTATTGCTCCTATTCGATATGATCCAAGGATGCTCATTTTAGCATCATTTTTAGGCTTCAAGGAGCGAATTTTTGATTCTGAAGATAACTTTAGATTATGGGGTTGTACTGTTTGTGATACATGTGATGAGGTTTGTCCTCAAAAAATTGAATTAACTGAAATTTTTGCCATACTCAAGAACATGTCAGTTGCTATGGGGCAAGGACCACCGTATTACACGACTCAAGCTACTGCAATTTATGAAAATGGAAAAGCAATTCCTTCCCAACCCGCAATAGAAAGGCGAAGGGAACAATTAGGACTTCCAAAAATTGAACCTCCAAATGTGGAGGAAGTTCAAAAAATTTTAAATCAAACAAAATTAAATAAAATTATAGGTAAATAAAAAGGTGTAGAAATAGATGGCAAAAGCCGAAGAATATAAAATGTTTCAAGGTTGCACGATAGGAAATCGAATTCCATTTATAGAAGCAAGTGCACGGAAAGTATTTGAGAAGCTTGGAATAAAGACCTCAGAAGCTCCTTTTGCTTGTTGTCCGGATCCTGTTGGATTTAATTCCGTGGATCATTTCAGTTGGTTGGCAATGGGAGCACGAAACTTAACAATCGCGGAAGAAGAAGGAAAAGATATCATATCATTATGCAATGGATGTTCTCAGACTCTAAAAGTTGTTAATCATGAATTAAAGCATGATGATTCATTAAAATCTAAAATTAATGAGGTTCTAAAGAAGATCAATAGGGAATTCAAGGGAACAATTAATGTAAAACATTTCTTAGAAGTCTTACATGAAGTTGGTGCTGAAGAAATAAAAAAACACATTGTTAAGGATTTGTCTGGATTAAAAGTTGCTTGCCATACTGGTTGTCATTATAGTAGACCTTCAGAAATATTGCAAGTAGACGACCCCATGGAACCTAAAAAACTAAGAGAAGTTGTTGCAGCAACAGGAGCGATACCAGTTGATTACGAAGAAGAGATGTTATGTTGTGGAGCCGGAGTTGGAAATACAGAAGAAGCTCCCTCAATGCAAATCTTGGCAAATAAATTAAAGAGTGCCATTGATGCTGGGGCGGAAGCTTTTGTAGTCATATGTCCAGCTTGCTTTCAACAACTAGATACAAATCAGAAGAAAGCTGGAGCTCAATCAAATAATACTTTTAACATTCCCATTCTTTACTTGACTGAACTATTAGCGCTTTCCTTTGGAATTAATCCGGACGAAATTGGGTTGAAATTTCATAGAGCGAAATTAACACCGTTGTTAGAAAAGTTAGGGCTTAAATAATTAACTACTCGCAATTTTATTTTTAATATTTTTGAAATTTTAAAAAATAAAAGGTATATGGATGCGTGAATAAAAATGTCTGAAGAAGTACCAGAAGGTTTAGTAAACCTTTTAGAAATGGTTGTTAGATGTTTTGACTGTTGACTATCGTGCGCTGCGCACATCACTTTAGTTGATGAAAATGGAAAAGAAATATATTCTCGAAAATTAAATGTTGGCTTAGGATGAGTGTCCAATTAAAAACCGAGATTGGGCATGACAACCCTGCGAGGGTAAGCCAAAAATATTCTTTTTATTCTTGTTATCTTTTAATTGAATGATAGATGTGTATTATTGAATTACCTTACCAATTAAGTTAAATCCATCAACTTCATAGATTTTAACTTTCACAAATTGACCTTTTTTTACTTCAGAACTTTTCACATGAACATTCTTATAGGCTCTATTTCTACCAAAATAAACATCTTTTTCATTTTCTTCGTGTAGAATTAATACTTTTCCCTCCCAATTTAACCATTTTTCATTGGAATCCTTGATCATATTTCTAAATATTTGGGATAAATAAATTGATCTCTCTTTAATAATTCTGCTATCAAGTTGCTTCATTTTAGATGCGGGAGTGTCTGGTCTAGGCGTAAATTTTGAAATGTTTAAAATTTCAGGTTTGAGCCATTTAATAAAATCCACGGTCTTTTTAAAATCATCATCAGTTTCACCAGGAAAACCACAGATAATATCTGTTGAAATTGTTAACGATGGAAAAGTTTTACGCAATATCTTAAATTTAGGGATTAGATCTTCAATTCTATACTGCCTATTCATTCGTTTTAGAATTCGATTACTTCCAGATTGTACTGGCACGTGCAAGAACAAGTAAGTTTTTTCCATTTTATAGATTTTAATTAATTGTTCAATATTATCTATTAAAAAGCGAGGATTTATCATTCCTAATCTCAAAAAGAAATCATATCTTAAACCATTAATTTCTTGGATTAAATCTGCTAATTGAAAACCATCATGTTCATAGGTGCTACAATCTTGTGATGTTAAATACAGCTGCTTAATACCTTGTTCAAGTTGATATCTCGCATTTTCAATGATCTTAGAATGATCAAAACAAATTAATTTTCCTCTAGCATTTCTCACGCAACAATAAGTACAATTACCCAAACACCCTTCAGATATTGGTAAAATCCCAGTTATTTTACCCTTATAATAATCAATTGATATTTTTGCCTTATCAATGGGATCATTAGATTTTATTACCAAATTCTTCTTTCCATCTTCCAATTCTTTAAAGATCTCTGGAATTCTAATAATGCTTTTAAGATCGATAATGGCAGCATAATTTGGAATTATTTTTTTAATGAGATTAATATAATTCTTGCCTACAAGAGGTAAGCAACCAGTTATTATAACAAGTCTATCTGAATTTCTTTGAGTTACAACATTGAGCTGCTTTAGTCTTTGTCTAATTTTATTTTCAGTTTGCTGTTTTACAGCACAGGTATTTATTATTAGAAATCTTGCTTCTTCTGAATCAACTTCTTCATATCCATTTTTTTTTAAGATTGTAGACATCAAGTAGCTATCGGCCTTATTTGAAGCACAACCGTAAGTTTCGATATAAAAAGATTTATTTTTCATTAATCTTGGTAGTGTTTTAATTTGCAAAGAATAAATGAACCATAAGTAAAAAATTTTGAGCTTTCTCCTTCTAATATCTCAACATTTCTTAGTATTTCAAAGTTTTATGGTATTTTATTCATTCAAATTAGGAAAAAATATAAATTAATTAATCAATCCAACTAAAAAATTGGAAAAAGAATAATTAAGTTAATGTAAAATCTAAGTAGAAAGAATTTTTTGAAAAACATAACAATAAAAAATAAAAGCATAACATCTAATTAATGATTTTATCAAAGGATTTAATAAAGTTTCATTATAATTAAAAGAATTAATAAGGTAAAATAACTAATTATTAAACTATAAGAATTAAACTTTACAATGGTTCTTGAACATGGAAAAGTATGCTTATTGTGAAGTCTGTAAGAAAGAAGTTAATGATCCGGTTCGCAAACCTTTAACAACGTTTCAAAAAGTCGTTTGGATTGTCTTAATAGTTGCTTCTTTAGGCATTATTGGAATTGTATATTTAATAATTCGCTCTTATAAACCGAAGGAATATTGTCCTACTTGTCTTACTAAATTGAAGTTTTCTTCAGAACCATTCAAGGAAAAAGAAGCTAAAGAAGAAGAAGTTCCATTAACACCAAAAGCAAAAGTTCTTAAAAAAGCTGGCAAAGAAACTAAGGCTGGAGGAAAGGGAAAGGTAAGAAAAGAAAAAACCCCAATTGAGACAGAGGAAGAAGAAGAAAAAAAAGAAACCATATTTTGTCCTTATTGTGGGGAGGAAATTAATGCAAATGCGAAAAAATGCCCTTACTGTAATACAGCAATTTAAATTTCTCTATAAATTAATAATT
>CAZIEC010000009.1:6436-33075 GCA_964538145.1 uncultured archaeon | reverse complement strand
TTGATTTGATTTCTAAATTTCTTTATTGATATAAAACCTTTTAAATAAGTAATTAATTGTGTAATATTTCTCCAAGACAATAAAATATTAAAAATTCAAAAAAAATAAATTAAAAGTATCTTTTATATATTTAAAAATCATATATAAAAATTAGAATATATTTTCAATTTTCAAATTAAATTTAAACTTCTTTAAATTGTATCAAAAGATATATTATAATATCAACCAGGATAATCCAAGGAAGTTCATTTACCATTCATAATTCAATTATTAAATAATAGATAATCTAATTAGTATCGAAGGTGTGTTTAAGATAACTAATAATCAGATTGATTTTACAACAAAATATATAATAAAGGCAAAATTCAAAATTAAAGGTGTTGTTGAAAAGAGCGATATAGTGGGGGCTATTTTTGGCCAAAGATGAAATTTTTAAAGTCATTTCGGCTTAATCGGCTAAACCGAAGGTCTTCTTTTAGATCTGGATTTGCGCGATTTGCAAAAATCCGGACGTATTGGAAGAATAGAAGTAGAAGTTAGATCCAAGGAGGGTATCTCCGAGGGTATTATTAAAATTCCAAGTAGCCTCACACGTAAAGAAACTGCGCTCTTGGCAGCAACAATAGAAACAGTCTCCAGGGTGGGACCCTGCGAAGCAGAAATCAAGTTAGTAGACATCATAGATGTTAGAGAATACAAGCGAAAACAAATCATAGAACGAGCAACAGAATTATTGAAACAGTGGGATCAAAAAGCATTAGAATCAAGTGAAATTAAAGAGAAAATTGATAAGGATATTAAATTAGGTGAAATTATAACCTGGGGTCCTGAAAAATTACCAGCTGGACCGGATGTCGAAACATCTCCAGAACTTATTATTGTGGAAGGAAGAGCAGACATCTTAAACTTATTAAGAATAGGAATTAAAAACACGGTAGCAGTACAAGGAACTCAAATCCCGAGATCCATTATCGATTTAACACGCAAGAAAAAAAGCGTGATTGCTTTTTTAGACGGAGATAGAGGTGGAACTTTAATATTAAAAGAATTATTACAACTAGCAAAGATAGATTTTGTAGCGCGAGCACCAGAAGGATATGAAGTTGAAGAATTAACTCGTAAACAATTAATAAAAGCTTTACAATCAAAAAAGCCAGTTAAAAAAATTCAAAAGAAAAAAGAAAGCAAGCCTATTATCTCAGAACCGATTCCAAAAGGGAAAGATTCTCGTCTTAAAATTGCTTTAAAAAAAGCAAAGATAAAAAATCAACAAAAAGTCGTCGAAGAATTAAAAAATATCAAGTCCGGGTTTGGAATAGGTTTAGGAAAAGGGATGAAAAAACTTTTTGAAATTCCAGTTAGTGAAATGTATGAAAAATTGAATAATTACACTAACACTCAAGTTTTACTTTTTGATGGTATACTAACAAAAAGGTTGTTAAAATCTGCCCTAGAAATGAAAATAAGATTCATTGCTTGTAAAAACAAAGAAGAAGATTTGCTAATCCCGGAACAAATTATCGTTTTTTTCTTTTAATTCCATTCTAAAATTTTTACAATTTTCTTTTTTTTATTTTTTAAGAACAATAGATATGTTAATTCCATTTATTAAAGGTTCATATAAGGGACAATATTTGATAAATTCTTTCTCACACTTTTTTAAGGTTTCTGGTGTATAATCTCCTTTTAATGAATATTTAATTTCAATATTTATCTCTTTAATTCTTAGATACATGCTGGGTTCTTTATGTTTGAGTTTTCCATCAACAAGCACGTTCATTGATTCTATTTTAATCCCCTTTTTTTTCAAACAGTATACAAATGTTGAACTAACACATCCTCCCACTCCAATTAGAAAATATTCTACGGGACTCGGTCCCAAATCGTTCCCATGAAATGATTTCGGTTCATCAATTAAAATATCCTGAAATTGTCGTGTTTTTGCCTTGAAATTAAGATTATTAGAATACTCTAATTCAACATTCATGTTAAATAAGACTTAATTTTCTTTTTTATATATCAATATAAAAATAAGATTAGAATTTAACTTAACGAATACCAAGAGCGCTAAAAACGACCGTAAAGATTAACTGAATTATGTATGATAAAACGCCTAAGATAACCAATCCAATAGCACAAATTTTAAACACTAAGAAATAATCTTTTTTTTGTGGCTTATTTGCTATTTTTATTATTCTTTTAGAATTACGAAAGAAAGTACCTAATCTTTCATATAAACTAGGCTTTCTTTTCTTCTCGTAAGTTGAATATTTATCGTATTTAGAATTATACTTTGACACAAGTTTAGTAAAAATAAATTGTTAAAAAAGTTAATTATTTTTCAATCAAAAAGGATAAATCAATCCTCTTCTCCAAGAATGCTTGAGATGAAATTGTCCTTGTTGAATGGAATTAAATCATCGTATTTTTGTCCTACTCCTATAAAAATTATGGGCTTATGAGTTTCATATGAAATGGAAAGAGCCGAGCCTCCTTTGGCATCAGCATCAAATTTAGTCAAGATGTGAGCATCAATACCAACGTACTTATTAAATTCTTTAGCTTGATTTAAGGCGTCATTTCCAGCTAAACTATCGCCAATAAATACCTTTAGATCAGGTTCAGCAATTCTCACAATTTTTTGCATTTCTGTCATTAAATTTTTATTGCTCACTTGCCTTCCAGCTGTATCTACAAGAACTACATTTAAATTTTTAGCAATTGCGTGTTGGATGGCGTCATAAGCAACACTTGCAGGATCAGATTTATACTCATGTTTAATGACTCTAATTCCTATCTTATCCATGTGATACTTTAATTGTTCTATTGCTGCTGCTCTAAATGTGTCTGCTGCTGCAGCTACAGATGTTAATCCATTCTTCTTTAAATAATGAGCTATTTTAGCTATTGTGGTTGTTTTACCCGTGCCGTTTACGCCCAAAAAGATCATTACATATGGTGAATTGTTCCTGTTCTTTTCTCTTATTTCATCTAAAAGGTTTATTTCCTTGTCTGGGGTGAGTATTTCTAATAAGATATTTTTTAAAACGTTATAAATTAATTTTTTTTTAGATGTTAACAGCCCAACTTGTTCTCCTTTAAGAGAATCCATTAATTCTTGACATATTTTATCAGCAGTTTCAATAGCAACATCATTACTTATTAGTAGTAAATTCAATTCAGAAACAGCAGAATCTAGTTTTTTTTCAGTTAGAGTCTTTTTAACAAAACTCGAGAAAACTTCTCTTAGCTTTTTCACGGGAAAGCACTTTTAATTGGGGATTATCGTGCAATTAATACAAGAACTCATTTAGGACCTTGAGTTAAATTCTTTTGTAACATTTCGCTCATTCCTATAAGGGCATTTTCTAACATTTGAACTCTACTTAATACAACTTTCCTGCTTTCTTCATTTTTTTCAATAAGTTTTTGGATAAATGCGATTGAATCGTCAATATTCTTCTCTACGACAACATCTTGACCTATATTAACTAAAATTTTATTGATATCCTTGATTTTTGCCTTTATATTAATTAATCCCCCAATAGGGACTAAAATTTCCTCATCTTCCTTAATATCGCCCTTTAAATTTTCTAATAATGTTTTAGTAGTATTTAGATTCGCTAAAAAGTTATTTAATATATCTAGTTGCGCTTGGAAAAAATCTCTCTGCTCCTGAAGAGACCTATACTGATACAATTGACGTTGAAAATCTTGAGAACCTTCCATTACTTGCACCTATAATGTTAAAAAAATACGATAATTTTTATAAAGAGAGTTCCCGGATCAGGTAATCCTCGCATTCTTCAGGACTAATCTCTTTTATCTCCTTAATTTTTATTTGTCTTCTATATATCCCAATTGAGGTAATTTGACTCAATACTTTTTCAAGAGCATCTTCTTCCTTTAATGCTCTAACTTCTTTACGAAATAAGTATTTTCTATGGTTTTTATTATATGTTCCTATAATCCGGTAAATCTTTATTTCTGACATGAACTTCAGTTGTTTACTGCTAATAAAGTTATCACATATAATTAATTTAAAAATATTAAATTTTGCTTTTTAATCTAAATTTTCTTTAAAGAATAGAAAAACGAGATTTTCTATTATTTGAAATCAATTATTATATAGAATAATCATGATTAAATGTCGATTTAAAGAAGCATTCATAGGTTAAGAACGTAAGTTAAACGCATCATTTCCGGTCCCGTACAACTAAATCCAAAAATGCCACTTTTATCATTAACTACAGCTCCAGAAGATAAATATGGAATACCCCTATTCACCGTTGACACATCTGCCTCTTTAACTTTTAAAATGGAAGAAACGATTTCTATCTCTTCATCTGATGATAAAGGATGAACTGCGCACCCATGATTATTTGTTACAGCTATAGAACCAGGTAAATGTTGGTTAGCAAACTCATATACGATCGTTTCAACATTCAGAATATCTTCAATTTCTTTTCTATATTCTTTTAATATCGAACTAATTATTGCTCCATGGTCATTGCATAAAATGAGATTTCCAAAAGCATTATCTTTAGAACTTAACACTCCTACTTGGAATTCGCCATTAAATTCCGATAAATAGCCTTTTAGCTTTTCTAATTCTTCATCCTTTATTATTTGAGGTAAAACAATGCCATATTTATTGCTAGCTATATAAACACCAAGAAGCGAAGAATTATTAACCGAAAATGGAAATAAAGGTTCCTCAAAGACGCTTTTAATCTTGTTTACAGCAACTTCCAATAAAGATGCTGGATACAATCCGTAAATGTTATTTACTTCTAAATAAACTCCTATAGAATTCTTTCCAAACAATTGATACTTAAGGATCGTCATGTAAGAGGTTCTTGCTATATGTGTGTATTAAATAATGTTTTAAATCATAAATATTTTATCAATTTTTTCCAAAATATTCTTACATGCAATATCCTCTTGTTTACCTAAAAAAATCTATTTTTCATGAAAAAATGAAATTGAAGCGTACATGTCAAGCAAATTGAAAATAATAAAACTCATTAAACTAAGTAAAAGTAATTATTATTGATAAAAAATAGGAACCTATATTCTAAATAATTTCGTCTAACTTCTTTAAAATTAATCTGTCAAATAAACTACAACTAAACCATCAATATTTTTAGTAGCCCTAATTTTTAATTTTCGTGGAGGTTTCTTTATTCCTCTAGCCCAAATAGCTTCATTAACCTCTTGAGAAATTATTAATGATTCTGGTTTAAAATGTCTCTCAATATACTCCCTCAAGAATCTTATGGCTTTTTTAGCCCATTTATTTCTTGGTCCCCTGCGTGCTTTTGATAAAGGCACGATGTATATCCTTTCATCTATTATCTCTTCTTTCTCTTCCTCTTCTTCAACTTCCTCAAGTTCTTCAGGGACTTCTTCGAAAACCTCACCTATTTCTTCTTCAGCAACTTGGTCCAAATCAAATTCTTCTATCTCTTCAATTTCTTCTTCTTCTTTCTTTTCATCAGATTTATCTTCTACTTCCTCAATCTCTTCAGATAACTCCTCTTCTAAATCGTCTAAACTTATATCTTTTGCTTTTTTAGCCATTTTTATCAATACTCCAGAATAAATTCTTATTTAAATTTAATCTCGCTTCAATCGGGTGTTTCTCCAATTTCGTTGGGAATATGGGTTAGATCTAACTTTACCCTTGGTTCTTCTAATAATCCATGTTGGTATGGATCGATTCTGCTTTAATTTCTTGCCTCTTCTCAATTTTGAAGCTAAATCTTTATTTCTTGCCATCTTAAAAATCTCTTTTCTATTTTATTTTTTTATTTTGAATTCTCTCTTCTTTCCTAATGTGTTTAATTGTTGCAATAGTTGTTTAAACATCTCATCGGATAAGGGTACGGCACCTCTAAGTCTACCAGATTGATAAAGTTGAATCAGTTGCAATTCTATTTGCTCTGCAAATTGTGGCCTTACCATTCGAATATTTTCTAGCCTTTGGCGACCTTCAGGACTCAAAATAATCCTCATCAATTGATATTTTTTCTCTTCATATTCTTTTTGTTTTTGCTCTTCTAACTTCTTTTGCAGAGCTTGTTTTTGCAATTCCTCTAACTTTCTTCTTCTAATCTCCTCTAACTCGTCTTCTTCAGTCAACGCTAAACCCTAAACTTTTTATTTATTTAGGATTTTCTTTTCCTTAATATATTATATGCCGTCCTCTCCAAAAGGCTTGTCCCCTCTGGAGAAACTATTCTTCCCTTTTTTTCTACCTTTTGAATTAATTTTGCATCCTCTAATTGTTGCAAAGCCACCCTTATGATCTTACCACTACCCCGAGCACTATGATTTAAACCTCGACCTCTTCGATTCTTTCCGCCATAAAGCTTTCGCAACCTATTTACTCCAATCGGACCAAATTTCTTGATCTTTCTTAATAAAGATGCACACCTAATATACCAAAAATTTTCAGTATCAACTGGTGCCAACTCTTTAAAAAATGCTGTCTTCCAAAACATTGAACCTTCTGGCGGATGAATTTCGGGGTATTCTTTTAACTTTTCAGCCAAAGTCTTAATGAGCTTTTCTGGTTCTACGATGTATATGGACATGCTAATCTTTAATTTGTTCGTTCTTTTATTATTATAATAGGATTAAAAAGATCGTATAAATTAAAAATTTTTTGGAATTAGCACTAAATCGGGATAATGGATTATAAAGAAAAATTTAAAGAAGTATTGTTGTCATCTCCTCACTGCATTTTGGGTAAAAATGGAATAACTGAACAATTCATAACTCATGTAACCCAATTATTAAAACAACATAAAATTATTAAAATTAAAGCCTTAAAAAGTATTGCTAATAGAAATAATATTAAAGAATTAGCAAGCGAAATCGCAAGAAGAACAGATTCATATTTACTTGATGTGCGCGGAAAGAAAATCATCATTTCTAAAATTAATATAAAATGATTTACAATCTACTTGTAAAATGTTAAGTGAAAATGCCTAAAAAAAATTATAACAACAATATCGTCAAAAAAATTGCAAGAATCAGAATGCTATACCTCTTTCAAAAAGCTCATGAAACTTTCCCTCATGACAGAAATCTTGCCAATAGATATGCAACACTCGCAAGAAAATATGCCCAAAGAGCACGAATTAAAATACCTCTCGAATGGAAAAAAAGAATTTGCCATAAATGCAAGAGATTTTTATATCCTGGAATAAATTATCGAACAAGATTACATTCTAATAAAAAAGGCACTCACGTGTCCCTAACTTGCCTAGAATGCAATAAAACTACTAGATATTTTATAAAAACAAAAACCAAAAAATGAAAAGCAATTACTTAATTCCAATCTGATAAAAATGCCCTTAATATTAATTCTAACTGAAGCTGGAGTAGAATTAATCCCAAAAAAAATTCGAAACCACCCAATTATTAAAAAACAAACGAAGTCTAAAAATTTCGCTTCGCAATTACTTGACAACGCCTTGCATCACGTGGCCATGAAAAAACTTGATAATTTCAATAAAAGAGGACGACCTGATATCGCTCACGCTTGTTTATTAAACGCTTTAGGATCTCCATCATGCAAAACTAATAATCTTGAGATATATCTTCATACTATTAACAATAGGATTTTTAAATTTAATCCAGAAATTAGAATCGCTAGAAATTATAATAGATTCAAGGGCCTAATGGCTAAATTACTCATTGAAGGAAATATAACCATAAATGGAACTAAATTGATCTCAGAAGTCGAAATTTCACTCAAACAATTAATTCAATCTTATAAGAATCCAATAACAATGCTCTTCTCGAAAAAAGGAAAATTGATCGAAAACCAATTATCTCTTTTTGAAAAAAGCTTAACAAAAAATTATATAGCTCTGGTTGGATGTTTTCAAAAAGATTCTTTTAATAAAACAATATTTAATCTAACTAATAATATCATTTCAATTTCTAGATTTTCTTTGGATGCCTGGATCGTTGTTAGTAAAGTTATTAACATTTATGAGATTATTAATAACATTATTTAATTAAATTTAAATTGAAAAACAAAAAGTAAAGTTTTTTTAATATATTTCACTCAATATCACAAGAGAGTTATTCTTTTTAACGAAAATGAGCGCGTGGTTGGTCTAGTGGTAGGATCTCGGCCTTCCAAGCCGGTGTAGATTTCTGCGGTTCGCTTTTCGCCGGAAACCCGGGTTCGATCCCCGGACCACGCACTTTTATTATTTATCTTGATTTTTCTAAGAGATTTTATAAACTTGGTTAGAAAATTTAAAGAACATTTCAAAAAACAAGCATTAAGTTTTATAAAATTTTAATTTAATTACCATATTAAATAAATAAAAAAAGATAGATCTGACAAGTGTTAAAAAGACTTTTTAAAAAGCAAATAAATAATGTGCTTGATAAATTTGATAAATCTGAAATTTTAAAGGTTTCAACATGGGCTAATTTTTTTGGACGTGAATCAAAAAAATCAAGGCAACTGAGAGGGAATGGAATATTAATCCTTACAAAGAACGAACTTTATTTTTCAATGTTTCTTTCAAAGAAAGTTATTGAAATCCCAATTAGTTCAATCAAATCTATTGAAACACCACGGTCATTCTTAAAAAAATCTTACCTAATGAGGTTATTGAAAATTAACTTTATTGACGAGTTAGGGCAAGAAAACAGCGTGGCTTGGGTATTAGAAAACTTGGATGAATGGATAGAAATATTAACTAAATTAATGAAAAGTGAATTAGATTGATTTACTCTTACTTTATCATCAATAAACTTTTTTAGAAATGGTTCATGAATATTATATGCTAGTTAAATTAAACTAGATTAATTAAAAATAAATAAAAATAATGGGCCTATAATCTAGTCTGGATAATCGTGGATCTAATGATTCAAGATTCAACGGGTGCCCGGCTTCGGACTGGGATGTCGCAGGTTCAAATCCTGCTAGGCCCGCTCATTAATTGTGTTATTCTCTTATTTTTATTTTTTATTTTCTCTTATAGATTTTTTGATAATATTGAATCGAGAGATTTTTAAGAAAATAAAAGGAGATTAATTAGATTTCTCAATTTTTAGATTTTTTATATTAAGAAATAATGGTGCATAAATTTTGATTTAAATAGACGATAGCTCACGATTATAGAAGAAATATTCACTTACATTTCGTTTTTCATTAAGCTATTAAGAATTAGAGAAAAAGTTTCTTTATTCTTATTTTATTTTTTTAAAATCTAATAAAAAATTAATTGTGAACGAATGAAAATCTATAAATTTAGAGATCTTGAGATGAACTTGTTCATGAGAGAAAGATAGATTTAAACATGCATGAATTTTAATATTGTTCCAAATATTTTTTTAATTCTTCAATTTTTCCTTCTTTTCTTAACTTTTCGATGGTGGACTTATTTTTTTCAAAATTATCAGTTAGCATGCGCCCGATTTTTGGGCCAAGTTTTTCATAGCCTTTTTTGTCGTATTTTTCAATGATATAAAAATAATAATATCTTCCTCTTTTTATGGGGGTTTTTATTTTAGGTCTTTCATGTAAGTGGTAGTCTAGGAGTTTTATTTCATCTTGCGCTTTGGATGGATCTTCTATTTTAGCAATTCTATGTATTTCCTTTTTAACTTCTTGGAATTTCATTGTATTTTACTCAGTTTATTTTAAATTAAATCATTCAAAATCCATTATATCTCATGTAAATTTTCTTTTAAAAAATTTTTTATTCTTGATTCTAGAAGTTTCTTAAAAGTTGGTGTTCAACATTTCAAAGCATTCAAGTTTAATAATATGGATCAAGAGTTTAAATTCTATCGCATCTAAAAATTTGATGAATTGATATTCGAATGTATTTTGTAGATTTTAGTTTGAGGGTTTCTTGATAAAATCTTGTCTGAAAGTAACGATGTGCTGAAGAATTTATAAGGAAATTGTTTGATTTAAGAAATTTATTGGAATTTAAATATATCTACAATGATTATCATATTATTCACACGAAAAAGACGAACAAACATGTAGGGAAATAAATTTATAAATTCTTATTATCATGATATTTATACGAGGAGTAAAAGAATATGGAAATCGAATCAAATAAAAATAGTAAAGCGCAGACTTTCGGCAGCGAAGATAAAGCTTCTGATCTAATTATAGTTCGAGCCATAATTAGTTGTCCCACGTGTTCCTTTAAAAAGAAGTTTAAAAATCAATTTCACAGGGATCAGATGGAATACATGGTTGTTGCTTTAAAGGTATTTGATTGGATGGCATGTAATAATTGTGGAGATTTACTTCGTTTAGATCTTGAATTTGATATTTAATTATTGCAAATTTTTTTTAAAATTAAAATAAGAATTGAAATTTTGTTATTTTAATAATATTAATAGAAAGATTTTCTCAGTTTTTTGTTTTTAGTCAACATCAATTTTAATTTGACCATAAACACCACCTCCACCAGGAATGTACTTGATTTCATCATTTCTGAATGCTTTTATGATGGTAGCAAGTTCAGAATCAACTTTTTTGATTTTTTCAATTGGTAAATCGACTAGAATTTCATATTCTTTACCCAGAGATTCAATTAACTCATTATAAATTTTCATTACCGTCTTGCTCGAAGTACTTTTTATTCTCTTAATTGATCGCACGATTTCAATTAACGGAATCGTGTTAATATATGGGGGCCTGAAGCTTGGATGTTTAGGTTCTTGATATTGAGATATAATTTCAATTCTCTCGCTAACGCCCAACCTTATTTTATAATTTTTCCCGGTAGTTTCTCTACAAGCAGGACACGTGATCTTTTCTTTAGAAACTAAATCTAAATATCTTAATCTTTCTTTTTCTGGATTATTAGAATATATGACGATAAAATCTTTAGAAAAGGTGAAACTATTTAATATTGTTTTGTTTTCAT
This sequence comes from uncultured archaeon, assembly GCA_964538145.1. Classification (GTDB taxonomy): domain Archaea; phylum Asgardarchaeota; class Lokiarchaeia; order Sigyniarchaeales; family SOKP01; genus SOKP01. The sequence continues at coordinate 22,147 of CAZIEC010000009.1, read as the reverse complement.
CTTTAAGTTCCTTAAAAATAACTCGTCTTCTACACTTGCTGCAAAACATGTTATAATACTTGCCAAGTTTTGGATGCAAGCCTACATTTAATGTGATTTTTCTATTATTTTTTCTTCTTATGGCAAGCGAAATTTCTTCAAAAGTTGGCTTATCAATGTAAAATCTATTGAATTCTCTGCCCAGAGAACGAGGCCCTTCAGAATGTGCATCACTATTACTGAGGAAAATAACGTTTTTAAGGCAATCCAATCGATCTGCTAAATCTGTATTTGCAGATAATCCAAGTTCAATGAAAAAGATTTTTTTTAAGCTATCTTGATAACAATCTTGGAGATTTTCAAACTTATTCTGGCGAAAAATGGCCTTAAATGGTGTAAAAGCATGGGCGGGTCCTATTAATCCACCATTGTCATCTATAATATCGGCTAATTCTGGAGCAGAAAGGTTTACCCTAGGTCTTCCGCCCCATTCTGATGATACATTTTTAGAATGTGGTTCAATTTCTTTTTTTATTTTTCTTACAGTTTCGAAATCAGGTAAAAGCACTAAATGGTGTATGCTTTCATTATCTTCTATTTCGGTCTGAAGGATAAAAAAAATACCCTTATAAGAAAAGGAACCATCATTATTTTTTTCTAATTTATTTTCCATATATTTTAACCAATCTGGTTGGAGTATATCACCAGTCCCTAAAATATTTAATCCTTTTTTCTTACATGTTTCAACCATGGTGTCTAAATTTAAAGTCTTTGAGACTGCGATTGAATGTGGGGAATGAATGTGAAGATCAGAGTTAAAGAAATTCATTACTTAAATTAAAACATCTAATTATAAAAAATTTAATTTAATTAACACAAAACTAGAAAGTAAAAATATTTCTTTTATTTTAAGAGATTTTCATATTTTTGAGCTTCATCAAATAACCCTAATTTTTCATGACAATAAATTAGGATTTCAATTGAGTCATAATCCATTGGATTAATTTTAATTATTCTCTTATAAATTTTTATCGCATTTTTATAATCATTTTTAATTTCACAGTAAATATAACCTATTCTTTTGAGAGAATTTACTGAATTTGGATTAATTTCAAGGCATTTTTCATAACATTTCATTGCCAAATCATATTTTTCTAAATTTTGATAAGAAAAACCCATATTTTCATGTAATATTATATCATTAGGATCGATTTTAAGCCCTTTTTGATAATATTTTATGGATTCTTCATATTTTCCCATATTAGCAAGTGCAAGACCAATATTATTCCAAGCTTCAACGAAATATGGGTCTTGTTTAGTGGCAATCGTGTAATATTTAATTGCTTCATCAAAATTTCCTCTATCATAGAAAAGATTTCCTAAATCACACCAAATTTCGGGATTTTTAGGGTCTAATTCTGTTGCTTTTTTATAGTATTCAATTGCTTTTTCAATTTCATTCTCAGCGAGATATATTGCTGCTAGATTAGAATGTAGTGTTGGGTCATCTGGGTTAATGTTTATGGCTTTTTTATAACAGTAAATAGCTTTATCATAATCTTTTAAATCGCAATATATTAATGCCATGTTATTCCAAGCATCCGTATAGCTCGGATCATATTCAAGGGCTTTTTCATAACAAGCTAGTGCCTTTTCTAAATCATTCTTATCTTCGTAAGCAAATCCTAAATTGAAATATACAATTGAATCTTCTGGTTCTAATTCAATAGCTCTTTCATAACATTTAATTGCATTATTATAATCTCCTTTCATAGAATAAGCAAGACCTAAATTGTTCCATACTTCAGCAAAATATGGATTAATTTCAATAGCTGTTTTGTAAGATCTTATTGCTTCATCGAATTCATTTGAATTGTAATATGCATCACCAAGATTAATCCAACCATCAACATCATTTGGATCTTGTTCAACAGATTCTCTATATCTTTCAATCATCTTTAATTTAATTACATGTTTTTTCCTTAATTTTTCTTTTGGCGCTAAAATTTCTAATATTTTATTTCTTCAAAACGAACATTTTATCATTAACCTGATCTGTTAATAAGATTCTATAAAAACTCGATCCTTTAAAAATTACTCTCTCTAATTTTCCTTCAACAACAACCCTTTCTCCTTCAACTGCTTGTTCACAGAAACGTCCTCTATAAGAATTTACTTCATTAATCTCATTTAAATTAATTTCTTTTTGGTAGATATGTTTCTTCAAAACTTGTTCTACTTTTATCTTGTAAGAACATGGCGTGAAAATGGAGTCTTTAGAATTTTCAATTAAAGCGATTAATTTGACTCTTCCAAGATTTTTAAACGAATAATCTTCATATTTGCCCTTCCAATCGCTTGGACTTTTTATATATCTTAAGAAAAAGTCCACGTTCTTGAATTTTCCTTGATGTAATTTCCTTTTTTCACTAAATAAATAAGCCTTATATTCTATATTGGAACCTCCAAAACGGTTATGGTAATGATCTTTTAATTCTTTTGAATTATATTTTCTTAAATTTGGAATGTTTGCAAATAATTCTTTTAATTTATTTTGAAAATTTAAACTTGTATTTGTTCCATAAATTATTAGATCTATATCCGAATCTTTTCTTTCCAAATTTACCATTGAAGAACCACTTATTCCAATATTACTTTCGGGAATTCCTCCTTCTTTAATAAAAATTTCACACAATTCAAGAGAGAGCTTTTTTATTCCACTTACATTTTCTTGTTTTCTTACCAAAGAAAGAAATTCTCTTGGGGTATAAATTTTCTTTATGTCCTTTAATTCAACACCTTGAAGTTCCATATCAAATTTCTCAGAGAAAAAAAGATATTTTGGATGATTTTTTCTTAAAAATTCAAATCTTTCATTTAGATCATAAATTTTTTTATAGGAAATATTACCTCTTTTTCGATCTCCTTTAGGATCTGGATAAAACCTTAAGAAGCAAATTTTTCTATCTTTCGGATGTAACAATCCTTTTACATCAAAAATGAGAGATTCTTCTTTTGTTTCTATATAATCTCCTTCAATTCCAATTGGATATTCCACAATAATTTACCTGTTTCATTTAATCTGTTTAATTGCTTGCCTTAATTTACCAATTGTCGTTGTTAATTCTGAATAAACATTATAAGGATGGATTGACTCATAACTTTCAATTTTAAATGTTACTTTAAAATCATCTTCTAGATTAGGAAAGTCGCGTAAAATGAAATTTTTAGCCATCTCTCTTACTACATCCTCGGAGAATAAAGGTTTTAAATGAGCCATTCTTACAAGCTTGGCTTCCTCGGGTCTTTTTAAAACAGATTGCATTCGAGCGCTCATCGATTCTTCTATAATGTCGATTATGTCCAAAACATCAATTCTATGATGATTTAAATCTTTAATTTGAACTAAAATAGAACCTTCAGATCTTTGATTGTGTGAACTGAATGGTAATATATTTAATAATTTTTGAATTGTATCTTCAGAAATATTTATATCACGTCTATTTTTAATGACTTCTTCTGCATATTCTTTACTTAATTCAAGAGCGCAAGGACAAGCTGTAATTCCTAAAGCTGTAGCTCCTATATAATACGTAAATTCAATATTTTGATCATTTTTCCTCTCCATATCCACAATTGAAACTATTTTGTAAGATTTTTGAATTGGGCGTTGATTACTTTCTCTTGATTGAATTATAATTTTCCCTTCTAATTTTACGTGTACCTTATTTGTATAGGGATGTTTCTCTAACAATTTCTTTGCTATTCTATCTCCAACAACTTCTACACACGGAGTCGGTTTGAAAATGACTTCATTAATCACTTCTTCAATAGTTTCAGCGGTTCTGGACATGTGAATTCCTCGTTGTTTTTCACTGAGAGAGATTAAAGCCGATATTTTAGGATAAAACGAATATCTTTTATTTTCTTGCATTATATCAACTTTCTTCTCTACTCCAACAATTCCTACCTTATCTATTGGAATATTAATAATTGAACTTGAATCTTGCAAATCTTTTTTGAAATGAGTAATAGTAATCACTTGAAGTGTTTTTCTATGATAAAAAAGGTAGGATAAAATTAATTCTTAATTAAAACAAAAATTTTTAATTATAGCGTTTGTATTTCAATTTGATTAATTAGAAGAATATAAAATAAAATTTTAATATTCATGAAAGTTAAATTGATTAAAAGCGAACTTGGCTTGATAGGTAAGGATTTAGAATTAAAAAAAAATGTAGAAATCATTTTAGATGATAAAGGTGTTATTAAAGAAATTCATTTTGAAGATTTCGATGATAAACTTAAGTTAATTCCGAATAAAAAACAAGAATTGATTGTTCCTGGATTTATTAATGCTCACGTGCATGTTGGAGATAATTTTGCCAAAGAAAGAGGGTTTAATAAGGATCTTATTGAAGTTGTTGCCCCACCAAACGGTATTAAACATAGGTTATTATCGCTAACTCCAAAAGATGTTATTATTGAAGGCATGAAAAAGGCAGGATATGAAATGCTTTCTAATGGAATAACTTGTTTCATGGATTTCCGAGAACAATATATAAAAGGCATTAATCTAGCTAATGAAGCTTTAAAGAATGTTAAAATTAGATATTTATTACTTGGTAGGTTCGAAAACAATGGCGAAATAGAAGGTATTTTTAAAATTGCCGATGGAATTGGTTTATCAAGTTATAAAGTTGTTAATCATGAAAATAAAAATCTTTTAAAAATTTTAAAAAAGAAATATGGGAAAATAATTGCTTGCCATGATGCAGAACTAGTGAGAAAGCAAGAAGTTTTTGAAAAGATCTTAGAAGATGATTTAGTAGATGTTATTATTCATGGTACTCACTATAATGTTGAAGATCTTAAAAAATTAAAGAAAAAAAAGATACATCTGGTAATGTGTCCTAGAAGTAATGGATATTTTGGTGTAGGCTTTCCTCCAATTGTGGAGGCTTTTAAAGAAGGCTTAGTTATTTCATTAGGGACTGATAATTTAATGGTGAATGCTCCAGATTTATTCGAAGAACTCCGCTATTTATACAGGATAATGAGAGTTTTGGGCAATAAAAACAAAAACAATTTAATCGAGGCTAGGAATTTGTTAAAAATGATAACAATAAATGCTGCTAAAACCTTCAAATTAGAAAATGAGATTGGTACAATTGAGAAAGGAAAAAAGGCAGATTTTTTTGTAATTAATTTGAATGATGTTAATTTTTATTCAATAGAACTTGATAATAGTAATATCCATGCATTGATAGTAAATAGAACTAATCCAAAAAACATAAAGAAAACTTTTGTAGGAGGTGAAATGGTTTATTTCAATAATTAAAAAACCTTATATAATTTTAAGTGCTGCCATGACCATGGATGGAAAAATAGCTTCAAAATCAGGAGATACAGAGATTTCTGATGAAATTGACTGGCAAGAAGTTCATAAATTAAGAATTGAAGTAGATGCAATAATGGTTGGAAAAAATACAATCTTGAAAGATGATCCAAAACTTCACATCAAATACCATGAAAGTAAGGGATATTATCGGATCGTAGTAGATAGCAAGTTATCAATACCTCCAACTTCTAAAGTCATTACTTTTAGACCAGATCTTTATCCAACAATCATTTGTACCACACAAAATATCCCAAAAAAACTTGAAAAATTATTTACATCTTTAAACGTGAAGATCATAAAAGCTGGGAAGGGTAATAAGGTTGATCTAATAACTTTAATGCCAAAATTAGTTGATTTTGGGATAAAGCGCATTTTATTAGAAGGTGGTGGGACTTTAAATTGGAGTTTTTTAAAACATGATTTAATAGATGAGATCAGGTTGACAATCTCTCCTTGGATGGTGGGTGGTAAAGATGCGATTAGTTTAGTAGAAGGAGAAGGATTCTCTAAAATGAATGAATGTCAGAGATTTATTTTAGAAAATTGTTCTACAAGAAATAGTTATGTAACCTTGAGATATAGGAGAGAAAGAGATGAATGAGATTAATTATTACTTGAAATTAAAATATTTTTCAATGAAAAAGTTAAAATGCATGGTAAATCAAGTTAGAGATGATTTACCAGTAAATAAAAGGTTTGAAATAACTTATTCTCGCAATTTTACTCTTTCTTTATCAAATTTTTGTAAAAATTTTTGCTCGTATTGTTATTACAATCATAGAATTCCTAAAAGAGAAAACATAAAAAATATTGAACTTTTGGATGAAAAACATATTGATGAAACAATAAAACTTGCAAAACAATTAAATTGTAAAGAAGGCTTAATTGTTTCTGGAGAGAAACCGGATGATTTTCCAATTGTTAGAAAAAAACTTAAAGAACGTGGATATGAGAATTATTTAGAATTTGTAGTACATGTTTGTAAGAAATTATTAAAAAGTTCTATTTTACCCCATACTAATATAGGAAATTTATCCTTTAAAGAATTAGAACTATTGAAAGAATATAATGCTAGCATGGGCTTAATGCTTGAAAGTACATCCTCAAAATTGATGAAAAAGGGAAAAGTTCATTTTAATTCTCCTAGTAAGTTTCCAAATAACCGATTAAATCATATTGAAAATGCTGGACGATTAAAAATTCCTTTTACAACCGGTTTGTTAATTGGAATTGGAGAAAATTTTAAAGATCGAATTAAAGATTTAATTTTAATAAGAGAATTAAATGAAAAATACGGGCATATTCAAGAAGTAATAATCCAAAATTTTGTATTTAAAGAAGGTATTAATTATAAACCTAAAAAACCCATTAACATTAAGGATATGTTAAAATTAGTGGGCATTGCCCGAATTATTTTTCAAAATGAAATTGCCATTCAAGTTCCTCCAAACTTAATTAATGGATATGAAAGAGATTTCTTAGAAATGGGAATAGATGATTTTGGGGGAATTTCTCCTCTCACCTTAGATTACATTAATCCAGAAAAGTCTTGGCCACAGATTAAGCATTTAGAAAATATTTGCTTGGAAAATGGATATTTTTTGAAAGAAAGACTTCCCATTTATGATAAATTCATTAAAAAAGAGGGATTCGTTTCAGAAACTATAAAAAAAACCTTAGATGTATTTAAATAAATGTCTAGCATGAATTTTTTTAATCACATTGATCCTGAGGTAAAGAGAATTTTAAAAAATACTCTAAACGGAAATGAATTACAACCTAAAGAAGCTTTAAAGCTTTTAAGAGTTACTGGAAAAGAGTTGCTTGCCTTACAGTTTGTAGCTGATCAGCTTTGTTATAATAAGAAACAAGATATAGTTACTTTTATTGTTAATAGAAATATTAATTTTACAAATATATGCATTAAAAAGTGTAAGTTTTGCTCTTTTAGTGTTCCTAAAGGATCTAAAGAGGGTTTTTTATTAACTATTGAAGAAATTAAGAGAAAGGTGATGGAAGCTAAAGAAAATGGTTGCAATGAGGTTTGCATTCAAGGAGGCATTAATCCAGATCTAACTCCTGATTATTATTTTGAAGTTCTTAAGACTGTTAAGAAAATTGACCAGAAGATTCACATACATGCATTTTCCCCTCAAGAAATTTGGACCATTTCTGAATATCTTGGTGTATCATTGGAAGATACTTTAAGAGATTTAAAAAGAGCTGGATTAGATTCTATTCCGGGAACCGCTGCGGAAATACTTGTTGATAATATCCGAAAAGTGATTTGTCCCAATAAAATATCAACAGAACAATGGATTAATATAATTAGAACAGCTCACGAATTACGTATTCCATCTACATCCACTATAATGTATGGACATATTGAAAGCTTAAAAGATCGAATAGAACATTTAAAGATTCTAAGAGATATTCAGAAAGAAACACGAGGTTTTACTGAATTTGTGCCATTACCATTTGTTAAAGACAAACCAATTTTAACTAGAATGAAACATTTGACCATCAACAATTCTCATGGCTTAGATGATTTAAAGTTGTTTTGCGTTGCAAGGATTTTTTTCAATGATCATATCGATAATATTCAATGTTCTTGGGTTAAATTGGGCCCAAAATTTGCTCAAGTTTCATTAAATTACGGAGTAAACGATTTTTCTGGAACCTTAATGGAAGAGAATATTTCTAAAAGTGCTGGAGCTCGCCATGGAGAGTGGATGAAAGAAGAAGAAATAGTAAGCATAATAAAATCTGCAGGAAAACGCCCAGCCAGGAGAACTACTCTTTATGAAATTTTAAAATATTATTAAAAATCTTATCATTCTTCATCTTGAATATAAGGTTTTCCAAGTTTTAAACAAATCTCAGCCTTTTTTAATTCTCTACCTAAATAATTGATATGGTACAAGTTTTTTGTAAAATTTTCCTTGATAATTCTTTTTCCAAGCGTTTCTGAATCATTTCCACTAAAAACATTGAGTAATTCATCTTTAAGGTTGTATACTAAAACATAAATCTTTTTTAAATAATGATCGATTGAAATTTTGAAATAACAATTTTTATCTGGAACATATTTCCGATCAACTTCTTCAATAGATATAATTTTATTTAGGTCAAATTGGGGAAATACATCACTAGTTTTCCCCTTGGCTTTAAACATAGTGATACCTTGATTAATTGGGGGGGTTTTACGCCATTTGGCTAGATAATTTAACTTAACACATTCTTTTAATTCTGCAACACCACCCATCAATTTTGTACTGTGTTCGGTTGTGAAAAGAATTCCAATATTTAATTCCATTGCAATGCTTGATAAAATTCCATTTATTCCAATTGAATCTACATCCATTAATTCTACTACATTTGAAATCCCAAAAAATAATGGTAATTTCAATTTCTCATATTCTTTCAAAGAGGTTTTCTTATTATATAGAATGTACGCCTCTAAAGAGTTGCATATTCCTGGAGATATTGGTGTTTCTAATAATGGATCAGCAATTAATTTTGTAAATCCATTTTTTCGCATTATTTTTGTTATTTCAATAAGATTATTTACTCTATCTTCTGGTTTCCTTGGAAAAATTGCTTTTTTAATATTAGTTGGAAGCAAAACGATTGGAATATCCTTTTTTTTAATACATAAAAAATCCTCATAATTACCAAAGTCTAAACTAAGAATAAGATCAATATCTTCATCTATAGCAGCAAGAATTTCATTTGTATCCATTGAATCAATACTTATTAAAATGTTAAATTCTTTCCGAATTAATTCTATTATTTCTCTAACTCTTTCAGGACGAGGTTTATTTGCAACGCATCCAAGATCAATAATATCTGCTCCAGAATTTATATAATGTTTTACTTTCTTAATGATTGAATCATCATTTTTTTCAGTGCAATTGACAATTTCTGCTATAATTGGTGGTGGAAGATAAGTACTTATCATTACATTGGAACGCTTTTCATTAATATAAAAATTTAAGGCATTTAAATTAGATTTAGCAATTTTTAAATTTTGAGCAACTAATTTTTGGAATTCTTTTTCTCCAGATTGCCGTAAAAGTCTATTAGCTGGTATTTTAGTTGATAATTCTAATTTATTAATGTTTTTTATGATATATGGAATATCTGAAGCAAATTCCGGTCCTTTTCTGATTAAAATGGAATATTTCTTTTCCAATGTGGAAGAATCCCATTGTACAAAACCAGGAAGCATTATTAAATCATATTTATTGGGATTAACCTTCTGAAAAATATTCTCTACCATTTCTTTTGATATAAATGCAGATATTGAGATTGGAGCCTTAAAAACATCAATGTTAAATCCTTTTATTGTTTCAATTAAACTTTTAATAATTGGGTATCCTTGCTGTCCAGTAATTAAAAGAATATTTTTAATTGACATCTTTAAACAATTTTTCTTTTTCAAATGGTACAAAAATATCATCTAAAATTGTTCCTTTTGCTTCTTTTAACCTTAGATTAGATACAATTGGTTCAAATCGACCTCCAAGTAAACCATTTGCAATAAAAGCAGCACCTTGAGCAGCGCGTTTTGAGAGATGACTGTATGATTTCATTAATCTTACATCAGCAATATCTTTTAGTTGGTCAACAATTTCATTTCTTAGATATTTAAGTTCTGCACCTCTACCAGCTAATAACACTTCTCTAACTTCATTCTTTCTCGAAAATATGGATGCAATTCCATAAACAGCTTTTTTTACGCTCTCAATATAAGCTTTTAAAGCAATATCGGTTTGTTCATCTTTTTGGGCTAATAGAATGATCTCATCTATACTTAAATCTTCATATCCAGCGATTGTAGATACTCCTCCTTGATAAATGTTTCTTTTCTTTACATTTCTTACCAAATATGCCAATTCACCATCTAACGCACCACAAGCTCTAAAACCCATTATATTTGTACCACCAATACCATCTATAATCTGCCCGTTTTCGATTGCTAAAACTGCAGTAAATCCGTAACCAATTTCTACCATTATAAAATTTGTATTTTCTGGTCCAATTGAATATCGTTCCATTTGATCTCTTATTCCTGTAACAGCAGTACAAAGCTTATCAGCCGTTCCCATATCTATCTTGTTTATCTTACGATATCTTGGAACAGTGGGTAAATGTTTTACTCCTGGAACAATGACTCCAGGAATTTTTTCCTTTTTTAATAATTCCAATACTTTACCTAAACCAAGTAAGAGTGTTTTATCTCCTTCATTAAATTTTAATAAAGTGAGAGAAAGATCTTTTTCTGTCAAATCTTCTACTTTTTTTAATGGTAGTCCAAAACCACTTGGAGCAACCATCAAATCAATATCTTCTATTGTATTTATTAAGTCTATAACTTTTTCTGGTTCATTAAAAACTTCCTTGGTTGGAATGGATGCATCCAATATGATTTTATTATCATTTAATCCAAAGAAATCCCAACTTAAACTTCCCGGATCAACACCTAAGACTCTAAATGAAGGCATTTTATTTTTAATGTGTTAATTTGAAAAATCTATCTTTTCTAATTTTAAAATGTTGAATGTTTTTTAAGATTAGTAATTATTAAAACTAAGTTATTATTGAAATTTTTTTTATTTTATTTATTTAACTCTATATTCGTCTGAATTTGTTAAGCATAAATGTTTCATGAATGTAATAAAGTAATTTTAAAATTATAGGAAAGATTATTTAAAAATTGCGTTATATCCTATTTAAATTATATTTTAATTGAATTTTGGTTTATTAACGTGAATCTTGAAAAACTTGGTTTAAAAGAAGGATTATTATATGAAATAATAGCTACAACATTAAACAAAAAAGGGAAGGATATTACATTTAATTCTGCACCGATGGGTATTCGAGTTTTAGAAAATGGATTTATAGAAATTTCTCCTTATCTATCCACTCAAACATATAGAAATTTGAAAGAAAATGGGCTCATTAGTTTAAATCTTATTGAAAATGTATTTTTTTATGCATTAACTGCGTTGAAACTTGAAAATAGATCAAATTTTTCTGGAAAACTCAATGAGAAATTGTATGAAAGTAAAGAATTTAATAAAGAAAATATTGAATCAAATTTAAAGAAAAATAACATTACAAAGAGTTTTTCAATACCATATTTAAAAGATTCATGGGGAGTAATTTTTTGTGTTGCCATTGAAGAAAAACCAATTATCAAAAAAGATGTTTTAGGATCCTCTAATACTGCTAAGTTCTTATTAAAACCACTTTTAGTGGAAAAAATTAAAGAATCTCATAAATTAATAAATCGAGCAGAGAATATTGCGATTGAAATCATAATTTTAGCTACAAGATTAAAAGTTGCTAAAAAATTAAACAATAAAGTCATGTTTGAAAAAATTCTCAAGGAAATAAACAAGAAAATTGAATATATTAAAAGATTTTGCAAGAACGAAGATGTTTTTAAAACTATTAAACACGTGCAAGATTTCATTAATATTATAAAGAATTAACTTTCTTCAATAATATCTGAGATGTACATTAAAGGGTATCGATTTTCTTCAACCCATTTTATTTTTCCAATCACTTTTATGGATTGAAATTTTAAAATTACTGTTGCTTGTATTATTTCTCCTCTAATTTCGTCATAATCAAAGGGATTTTCCTTGCTCCCTCGAATTTTATTTACATTTAATTTGAGAATCACCTCTTCAACAAAAGGTTGAGAAGAGATTGCCGCTTCAATTCCTTTTTCTATTGCTTTAATAGTTTTTGGATCTGAGGAAATTGGAATCCCACATAAAATGTGGTAAAGTGCGCCTAATTTAATTCCAACTTCAAAAGTAGCTCTTTCACGAGATGTAATATTAGGCGAGAAAAACTCATTCATCAAATTTTCATTCATCACTCATCATCTTCTAAATACTCTATTTTTGCCCCACAATTATTTGGTTTACAAATATAAAAGTGACCCCCGATTGTTTTTAATTGTTTTTTAACAGATTTTAATAAATCTTGAGCTTCTTCATCACTTTCAGTTATGCCAATAACACTAGGCCCAAAGGACGACATTCCATATGCTTTAACTCCATAATCTTCAAAAAATTTTAATAATTGTTTAACTATTGGATCTTGTAATTCTATCTCAATTTTTTTAAAACCTATATTTTGTATTCTTTTTAAACCTTCACCAAAACATATCAGATTTTTTCTTATAATTCCTGGAAGGATTTTCATTAAAATCTGATGAGATACTTCATTTACTTCTTTTTTATCTATAGGAGCATATTTTTGAAAAATACTGATTTCCTCATCACCATATGCCCCCTTTTTAACATTGGGTATAATTAAAACAAACCGCCAAAAATCTGGAATTGGAAGCCTGAAAATTGTCAAGGCAGGATTAGTGCCTCTTGAAGCTGAAGAGGGTAAAAAAGTTTCTTTTTCTTTTCCTTTACCAAAATCATGCCCTCCATCTAATATGAAACCACCTTGTTCAAAACCCCTCCAACCAATTCCAGAAGTGCCTCCTCTATTTACTATTCTTGTTAGTTGTTCAACAGAAACATTTTCAATTTGCTTTAATTTTACAATAGCCGTGGCAATTGCTAAAGAAAGTTGAGTTTTAGAACCTAAACCAACATGACTAGGATAATATCTCTTAAGGTTAAAGTGAAAATTTTTATTGCTAATGTTAAAAGCCTTGAATACTTTAGATGCTTGTTCATTGATGACTTCAATAGATTCTCGATAATATTTATGAGCTTCAATTTTAAATTCATTGGCATTATTTGAAGCTTCTAGCACCACATTCGGTCTATCTAACAATAAACCTATTCCACCGTCAACCCTACCAGTATATCCATTCTCGTCTATCAAAGATAGATGAATACGACAAGGGGTCGTGATCCTTATCTTCATATTTTTTTTAAATTCCAATCAAGAGAATATGTGTAAGAATTTTTTTATTAATTTAAAATTTGATACTTCAATAAAAAGCCTATAATTTGACTATTTGTGCTAATAATCCATTTTTAGATTTCAGAAACCCAATTTAGCGATAAAAGACATTGAATTTAAGAAGAATCTAAAACAAATTATCAATTTCAATCACATAAATATTTTTTCATAGGTTTTTTTAATTCTAATTTATTTATTTAGGCGTATGAATAATAACATTTTGAAAAATTTAAAGAAAATAAAGTGAACAGATTTGAGTGATTTAGAAGGATTAACACGAAGATTAATGAATAAAGGATATGATAAGGAATACATAATAGAGAGATTAGTTAAAGAATACATGGATTTTAAGGATATTGAAAAAAATTCTGCAATATCCCTTGCTGAAGCAATCTATGAAGAATGTAAAAAAAGCGACGTGAATTCTATTTCAGACCATTTTATTAAACATTTATTAGATTTTAATAAAGCACATGTTTCTGTTGGGAAACAAGGTGTAGGATGTCGTGGAAAAGGTGATTTTTTTGTTCATAAATTAATAGGAGAATTATCAAAAACGAATATGAGACCTTTTTTATCTCCTAGTTCTTTAGATGATGCTGGTGCTGTAAAGCTTTCGGATATTTCAATTTTTAATAATGCTGATTATGAAAAAAGAGATTTAATTATAGTTTCAAAAATGGAAGGAATCCACTCGCGATTGAGCGATTTTCCTTTCATTTGTGGTTTTCATGTAACAAGAGCAGCACTAAGAGATTTATATGTTAAAGGTGCTAAGCCTATTTCTGTAATGATTGATACACATTTAGGAGATGATGCAGATGTAGGTAAATTATTTGATTTCATGGCTGGTGTTTCAGTAGTTTGTGAATTAGCAAGAGTTCCAATTACAGCAGGCTCTACTTTAAGAATTGGTGGAGATATGGTAATTGGAGATAGGTTTGTTGGTGGTGTGGCTGCAATTGGGCTAGCCCTAAAAAGAATTTTAGCAAGAAGGAATATTCAACCTGGGGATGTAATATTAATGACCGAAGGCGCTGGAGGGGGAACAATAGCCACAACATCTATATATTCAGGAAATCACGATGTTATTAGGGAGACTCTTAACATTAAATTCTTAAAAGCATGTGAAATAATCTTAAGGGCAGATTATGTTAATGAAATACGTGCCATGTGTGATGTAACTAATGGGGGTCTGAGAGGAGATTTATATGAAATAAATTATGAATCTAGCTGTGGAGTTACTATTTATGAAAAAGAAGTAAAAAAATTAGTGAATGAACGAGTTTTAAAACTGCTAGAAGATGTTGGTGTTGATTATTTGGGAGTTTCTTTAGATGCTTTACTTATTTATTGTTCAAAAAATGTATCAGAAAGAATAATCAACGACATAAACGCCAATGGAATTAAATGTTCTCAAATTGGAATCGTTGACGATTCAAAAGGAGTTCACATGATTTTTGAGAACAATCAAAAAGAGACTATTTTACCCCGATTTAGAGAATCTGCTTATACTAAAGTTAAACAAAAAATCGGGGAAGAGGATCCAGAGGAGATGATTAAATGGGAAAAAAGAATAGAAGAAGCTGCAAGGAAGGCTTTAGAAAAGCGGGAAAAAATAATACAATCTATTAGAGATCAATAAATCTATTTTTTCATTAACACTTCATTCATTGAACCTGAACGAAATCCTTCTAAATCTAATGTAATGTATAGGAATCCTATTTCCTTAAATTTCTCTGTTATTATTTTAATCGAGTGCTCATTTATTATTTTAGGAATTTGATCTTTAGGAATTTCTATTCTAGCGATTTTTTCATCGTGAAATCTCACTCTAAGTTGTTTTAATCCAAAAGACTGCTTCAGGAACCTCTCAGCTTTTTCAATCATTTCAAGTTTAGTTTCATTAATTATTTGATGATATGGGATTCTAGAAGCAAAGCAAGCACCTGAAGGTTTTGAACTAGTTTCTAAACCAAAATAATTGCTAATCTCTCTTATTTCATCTTTATAAATCTTGAATCTTATGAGAGGAGATAATACATTAAGTTCTTTCAAGGCATCTAATCCTGGACGATAATCTCCTAGATCATTCATATTAGAACCATCAATTACGATGTCATATCCTTTTTCTTCCTTGATATTATTAAACAAGGTAAAGTTATTCATCTTACATAAATAGCATCTATTTATAGGATTTTTAATGAAATTTTCATCAATTAGAGGATTATTTTCAAGTATCATGTGAGGGATATCGTATTTAGTAGCAAACTCTTTAGCCTCATCAATTTCTTCTTTTGAATAAAGTTGAGATTTTACTGTTAGTAAAAGAGTTTCTTTAGCATATTTTTTTGAAAGAAATGCAAGTAGACTGCTATCAACCC
>CAZIEC010000009.1:0-6336 GCA_964538145.1 uncultured archaeon | reverse complement strand
AGAGTTTCTTTAGCATATTTTTTTGAAAGAAATGCAAGTAGACTGCTATCAACCCCTCCAGAAAAAGCAACAATCACCTTTTTATTTTTCAAAAAATCAATTAATTTTTCTAATTTTGATTTTGTTTCTTTTTTTAAATCCATTTTAAAATATTCTCTAATTTTATATTTTAATTTATAGAAGTTAAAATGCAAGCTTATTTTTAAAGAAAAATGTATTTTTTTTCATTATTTTAATCAAATTTATGAAAAAGAAAAGAAGATTAATATATTTAATATTTTTCAGACATTAGTTTTTTGTACATTAAAAGTGCTCCTGGAACCATCCAAAATAATATTGAAAATAACATCCACCACTCCATATATTGTTTAGTTAAAGGTGGTTGTGAAAAAATGAATAACAAGGCTGCTGTAAAAGGAGCAATCATCATGTAAATACCCAATATTCTAGGGACAATTGTCTTCTTTAGTAAAATGGCAAAACCAGAAAATAAAGAACCAAAAACGAGCCCTGCAAATACAACAATTGAAAACGTGAAATGAAGATTTAGTTCAGTGGTACGATCTTCACTAAAAAGACCTATACCAAACAATCCAACCGATCCTGCTAGAAGACTTATCAATCCTAAAATGGCGGAGATCCATATTATTGAATAATAGATTTTTTTACCTATAGATGTTTCTTTTGTAAAAATCTTATCCCATGTCCCCATTAATATACTTTTCGTTAGATTAAAAAATATTGGCATTGTAAATGGCGCTGTAACCATTGCTATTATATCTAAGATAAATGGAGCTGGCGTGTATCTAATTGAACCTAAATCACTGATATAATTATTAGTCATTGTATAGCCTTCTGGACCAAAGATCGTAGCAATTATTACACCTATAACCAAACCTAATAAAAATGTATAGATGCTGAAAAGAATTGAAAATCTGACTAATGTTGGATGAGTAATAACTTGAATGAATTTAATGACTTTTGATTTTATACTCATGATCCTAAGATTGAAATTTTTGATTAATTATAATAAAAATTGAAGAATAAAATAAATACTTTCTATTAAATTAAAACCAATTATAAAAGGTTAATCCTTGATTAATAAGATAAATTTATAATGATTTTATTCTTTTTTCAAAAAGTCTTTACCAATAAAAAACTAAATATCTACATTATATGCTAGCAAAAACAAACGCTATTAATCCCAACAAGGCTCCTACCTTCAATAACAAGCTAATTTTTTTAAAATAATTTTTTTCAACGTTAGGAGTTATCATTAAAATTATGGCGATAATTACAATGATTAATCCAAATAACATTGAAACTAGAAATAATATTGGGTTTATGATATTGGTCGTAAGAGGCAAGATGAAAAAAATAACGGATAAAATTGCACTAACTAACGCAAAATATTTAGCTTTTTTTATGCCCAAGGTTATCGCTAATGTTTTAACACCATATTTTTTATCACCCTCTACATCTTCGCAACCTTTAATAATTTCCCTTGAGAGTAATAAGAAAAAAGAAGTGAAAAAGAAGTAATATATATAATTTGGGATATTAGAGTTGTTCAATATGGCTCCATATAACAATCCTATTGAAAATGATACGCTCACGACTAAATTTCCTAAAAATCCACTCTTTTTTCCCCATTTTGCGTAAAACCAGCCAATAAATCCAAAAAAACATACTATAATAATATTTAAAGGCCCTAATATCATCAAAAAACTATGAATAATGGAAATAGAGATTCCGATTATTAATGAACAAATCCAGATAATTATTGCTTGCTTTGTATTGATTCTTCCTGAAGGAATTGGCCTTTCTGGTCTATTTATAACATCAATACCAGATTTGAAATCATAATAATCATTAATTACCATTCCAGAACCCGCAATAAAAAAATAAGTTAGTATCCCAAATAAAACATTTAATATTAAAGCTTGTAAAGGAATTCCTGTTCTTGTGTTAAGAATTCCAATAACTACTGTTAAAGTACCCATTATATCATTAATGGGTCTTAAAATTTCAATAATATCCTTTAATTTCATGGATTACAATCTCATTTTTTTAAATTGGATAAGATTTATTAATTTTTTTACCAGTATTTTTAATTTCATCAATAATTTCTTTTAGAGATGACCCTTTATCTTTTAGGATGTTTTGTTCAATAAATGTACCCATTACAATTACATCTGCTCCAGCTTTTATAAATTCTCTTGCGATCTCCTTGTTGGTGACTCCACCTCCGGCAATTATCGGTATAGAAAGAATCTGTGAACATAGTTTTATAATCTCAACTGGAATTCTCTCACTTCCAGAACCCGCTTCGAGATAAATTAATTTATACCCCAACATCTCAGCTGCTAGAGAATATGCGGCAGTTAATTTTGGTTTCGTTCTAGGTAATAATTTTGCCTTTCCAATCCAACCAGCAGTAGCACCCGGTTCAATAATTAAGTATCCCGTAGAGATAGGCTCCAAATTCGCCATCTTTACTGTATAAGAAGCTAAAGCTTGTTGACCAATTATAAAGTAAGGATCTTCTGAATTTAATAAAGACATGAAAAGTATTGCATCAGCTTCTCGAGAAACATTAGAAATTCCTCCAGGAAAGATAATTATTGGTAATGAAATTGTTTCTTTAATTGCCTTAATTGTATCATCAACAAATCGTTGGTCAAAAACGGTACTTCCACCAATTAAAATTGCATCGGTACCAGCTAATTCTGCATATTTTGCCATTTTGGAAGCTATCTTAGGAGATTGTCTAATAGGATCGGGGTCAATCAAAGAAAAATGTAGAGCACCTTCACGATTGATTTTTTTAATGATATATTCATACGTGCTTTTATATTCAGAAGTTTTTTTTATTACTACATCAACCATGAGTTTCACTTAATCATTATTAATAATTTATTTTCTTTAGTATTTATTAACATTTTCTTTACTTCATTGTATATATCTGTTACTTTTCGTTTCCAATTCTCGAATTGTGAAAGGTTCATGGGAAATTTACGATAAATTTTAGAAATTTCTTTCATTTTAATCCTTAAAAAATTTAAATCTAATAACAAATCAGGACGCGAAATCCCCCTTATTGCTTTTTGTATCATTCCCATTAAAGAGAGATTTAATCCACCGGTAGAGGATATTTCTAATATTTCATTTCCATTTAGTAGATCTTTCTCTAACCCAAAATTAAGGTCATCATTTGTTAAAACTTGTAAAACCATCCTTAGTAAGTCTAAGGCTGCGAATTGTGCGCCAAAAGTAGTCATCACTTTGAAATTATACTCCCAGAGAGTATTAAGAGAAAAGTCACCCTTCTCTAAGGCTTTTGAAGTAATTAAGCTTGCATAATAGCCTGCTCTCATGGAAGGATCTATACCTCCTCCATGTAATGGATTCACTTGACAAGCAGAATCTCCAACATATATTAATCCATTTTCTGCGCAAGACCATAATGGTCTTCTAACAGGTACAATTCCTCCCCCTGAAGATATGATTTTATATTTGTTTGTCTTGATGAATTCATCAAATACATATTTTTTATAAAATTCTTTAACTTTACCTTTATAAAATGGGTACACGCCCACCCCTATATTGACCGCAGATTCATTTTTAGGAAAGTACCAGATATATCCACCAGGAGCTTTTTCTTCGTTTAAATAAATTGAAATGTACTCTGGATCCGGTACTTTTAATTCTGATTGAGAAAAATCAACTATTTCTCTATAGCACAATATAAAATCCTTATCATCAAGTTGTTTTTCTATAAGGCTCGATTTTGATGATTTTTTTAAAGGTGAATGAACTCCTGAGGAATCAATGATAATTTTTGATTTTAAATCTATTTTTTCACCATTATTTAATCTCAATTTAACCCCAATTACTTGATCTTTTTTATATAATAAATTTAGGGCAATTGTATTGTCAAGAAATTGCGTCACACCAGAATCAAGCGCCTCATTTAATAATCTTTGACCAAATTCTAATCTATTAACTATAAATCCAGCTTGAGTAGGATCTATTAGTTCAATACATTTTTTTAAATTTGGAGAGTATAATTTAGCTCCCTTGACATGACAAGAAAGTTCGTTTCCAGTAGGAGGTTTAATCTTTAAAAATTCGAATATTTCAGTGCCTACTGCATCACCACAAATTTTTTGCCCTATTTGCTCTTTAGGCTTCCGATCAACTAGACAAACCTTAAACCCTTGTTTTGAAAGAAATCTAGCGGCAGTTGTACCTCCTGTACCAGCACCTATAATAACTACATCAAATTGATTGCTATTTTTTTCCATTTTTTAATATTTAAGAATTTTTTAATTTCAATATATACTATCACGATTATAAATAAAAATAGGATTTTAATAGAATTAAATTAATGTAATTAAGAATATTACGAGTGTTGTAATGATTGGAACCGTTAAATCATCCCAGGTGCTGGGTGATATAATTTCTACTAAAGTAGCAAAAGCACTAGTTATTAAAGAGTAAAGTAATGCTAATTCTATCGAGATGTGCGCTTGAGTAAGAGGATTTGAAACACCTAAAACTGTGAAAGCAAACAAACATAATAAAAATCCACTAATGAAAAATGCAGCAGAACCCTCTAATGTTCTGATAGAATGAACCCATGGAACTTTAATTTTTATCCTTCCATATTTTTTTCCAATTATTGATGCTAAAGTGTCTGAAATGATCATTAATAATATTCCAGAAATGGGAAAATACATTTGGTCTGGTGCAAAAATAACAAAAAAAGTTATTAATAGCGTGATTGATAAACAATAATGAAAAGGACCTTGTAAATATCCCACTTGTTCTTCCTCCTCTTCGCCAATAGAATAATATAAATCTTTCAATTGTTTAACTTTTGATTTTTTAGAACTTAATAAAGTTAAAATTGTTAGAGAACTGGCAATAAATACTGCCCACCAAGGCCAACTATAGTAAGGCGTAGACAGAACGCTTAGACCGGCGAATAAATGAACTGCTTTTCTTGCTTGAAATTTATTGATTTTTTCTTTTTTTTTTAATTGAACGGGGATTAATATTGTTGCGAAAATATATAAATATGTTAACCCTACAATTATGAGATCTAAAATTAAATCCATTTTTATCATCAAATAATATTATTAATAAAGTTGAAGCTATCGCTATTATTAAAAAATTTCAAATTAAATATATTATTAAAAGTTAGAATTTTAAGCATAATAAAAACCTAACTGAGAATAAATCATGTAAAACCCAGAATCATTATATTTTAAAAATAAAACCAATTTTTTTAATTAAATTATTATTAAATTTAGATATTTTTAAGAAAAATTCTAAGGATGGAAATATTACTATGGAAAAAAGAAATAATAAAAATGTGAAAAATAACATACCTTTTATGAACACTTCTGCTGAAATCGAAAATAAGGTTAATGATTTACTAAAAAAATTAACTCTCGAGGAAAAATTTAAATTATTAGCCGGAAAACAACTATGGTTTACTAAACCCATTAAAAGATTGGGGATTCCATCATTAAAGATGACAGATGGTCCACACGGAATAGCTCCGCATAGTTCAAATAATATGGAATGCACTTATTTTCCTACCGGTATATGTAGAGCTTCTACTTGGAATGTAGATCTTTCAAGAGAATTTGGCGAAGCATTGGGAAGAGAAGTCAGAGATATAGGATCTCATATCTTATTGGGGCCTGCCATTAATATTATAAGAACTCCTCTTTGTGGAAGGAATTTTGAATATCAAACGGAAGATCCATATTTGAATTCTAGATTAGCTGAAGCTGTTGTAAAAGGAATACAAAGTCAACGTGTAGCTGCTTGTGTTAAACATTATGTCTGCAATAATCAAGAAACAAATAGATTCAAGGTAAATGCCATCGTAAGTGAAAGAGCACTAGAAGAAATTTATTTTCCAGCTTTCAAGGCTACAGTAGTGAATTCTGATGCCTGGTCATTCATGAGTTGTTATAATAAAGTAAATGGAAAATACGGCTCAGAAAATGAATATTTAATATATAAAAAGCTAATTAATGAATGGCACTTTCGTGGATTTGTTGTATCAGATTGGGGCGCAACTCAATTTATATCGAAACCAGAAAATTGCATAAATGCTAGATTGAGTTTAGAAATGCCTAGAGCAAAAGTATATAAAAAAAATTTGCTACTGGAGGCTTATGAAGAAGGAAGATTTACAGATGAAGCTTTAAATGATAACGTTAAAAGATTACTGAGAGTAATGTTTTTAGTTGGGTTATTCGAGAATGAATCTTCATTACCTAAAGGAGAAAGAAATACTAAGCGAAATCAGGGAAT
>CAZIEC010000008.1:25787-33405 GCA_964538145.1 uncultured archaeon | reverse complement strand
TTATGAGTATTATACACTTAATTAAACAATTTATTGTTAAAATACTTTTAGAAAACAAAAAATTTTTAATTTCATTAAATTTAAGTTTCACTCTTTTTCATTGGATAAGAACCTAAGATTTTACTCCATATAACATTTGATTGCATGTTTTCTAAAGCATCTTTCACGCGAGAATCCTCTTTATCACCTTCAAAATCCATCAAAAAGATATATTCCCATCTTCCTTTCCTGCGTGGACGAGATTCTATTTTTAACAAGTTAATCTCTGCTTCAGAAAATATTTTAAGAACCCAATACAATGCTCCTGGAACGTGCTTTGTCACGAAAACTACTGAAGTTTTCATGTTTTTTTCCTTAATGGGATTTTCCTTTTTAGAAATGACCAAAAATCGAGTGAAATTAGTGGTGTCATCTTCTATATTAGAATGTAGCACTTCTAAATTGTACATGTTTGCGGCAAATTCAGTTCCTATGGCAGCATAAGAAGGATCATTTAATTTGCTTACCCTTCTGACTGCTTCTGCGGTTGAACTAACATCAATTAAATTTGCATTTGGTAAATTTTTCTTGAGCCAAGTTCTCGCTTGAGCAAAAGCTTGTGGATGGGAAAAAATATTTTTAATTTTAGAGATCTCAGTTCCGGGCAAGGTTATTAGGTTCTGAACGATCCTTAATTCAATTTCGCCATAAATTACGAGATTTTTTTCAATTAAGAGATCAACAGTTTCTCTAACAGTTCCTTGCAAGCTGTTTTCTATTGGTACTATTCCAAAATCAATCAAATCTTTATCAATGTTGTCAAAGATATCTGCTGAAGTATTAAAAGGGATGAATTCTGTACCAGATTTAGGAAAATAGTTTAGGGCAGCTTGGTGAGTAAACGTTCCTAATGGGCCTAAAAATCCCACTTTGGAAATAGTTCCTTGTATTACTTTACTTGCACTCAGAATTTCTTTCCAAATTGCTTCAATACTAGATGATCTAAAAACCGTTTCTTTATTTTTAATTCTTTCGATGATTTCAAGTTCGCGCTGAGGTTGTGAGATATCCATTTCTAACATGTTTTTTATGTTACCAATTTGCATTGCCAAATTGCCACGTTTATTTAATAATTCAATGATTTTGTCATCAACTTTATCTATTTCATTTCTTAGCTCTTTTAATTTTTTAACGAGTTGTTCTTCGTTTTTCATTTCTTTTTTGTTTTTTTTAGTTTTAATTCAATTGATGATAAAGAATACTATTAAATTTATCACTGTTTTATGATTTTATATATTTTTCTAAATAATTTCATTTCTTAAACTTCCTGATAATTTAAAAGTTTACAATTTTCAAGTGAAATTGTAGAATAGAATTAGTACTTAAATAAAATTATCTAATTTAATCTCGAAACCAGCAACTGGAAATTCCAATTTAAAGTTTAAAATGACCTCTGGATGGATTTCTCCAATTTCTCCAATAATTTTTCCATTTAAATAAATGAAACCACATCGGCCATTAATGTAAGTACCTTTTTTTCCTGGTTTTACTTCAAAAGCATCTCCACAATTTAATGACTGCATTAAATAATCTAAAGTAGAGCGCATTTCTGTAAAATTGGCATCTTCATGATAACTCACGGCAGCCAAGTGTATTTCCGTTTTTGCCCCAGTTTCTTCTTTTTCATCCAATATGATGACATCTCCAACTTCAAAGATTTTTATTGGTTTTTCTTCTGATCGATTGAATAGTAATGTATCCAATAATTTATGTAGAATGGTGGACCTTGTAGTATCAAATTCTTTTGAAACGGGATTGGCAATTTGTATTAGTTTTGATTCATCTTTTTCTAAATTCATGTAATCATATTCTTTTTCAGAATTAGTGAGAATAAAGTTAAGAACTTCTAAGTACCTAGCACCAATCATGATCTTTCTAATTAAATTTAATAAATTCTGAGCGGGATGATATTCTCCCATTCCTCCTTCTCGAATAGTTTTGGGCAAATTGAAATAGCCATATCCAATTGCGCATTCCTCTGTAAAGTCTATAGGGTGTATAATATCACCACGATAAGCAGGAACCCATACATCTAAAAACCCTTTCTTCTTTGAGGGTTTAGCATTCATTCTTACCTTTTGAAAACATTTAATCATCTCTGATTGAGATAAATTTAGTCCCAATACATTGTTTATGTAGCTTGATTTTACTACCCATTTTGTAGGCTCCAAGTTTGGCGTTATGATCTCTTTTTCACCTTCATAGTTGACCTTCACGCTCTCGATTACAGCACCCATATCCGCTAATGTGGTACATAGGATATTCAATGCTAAATTAATTGCTTTAAAATCTGTTCCCGTCAAATCTAAAAATAAGTTTTTGGTTTCATCTGTAACAGTCGTGAGTTCACCATTAATGATTGGAGGAAAGGACAATACTTCATCATTAGCATCAAAGATTATTGGATAAACTTCCTTGCCCTCTAAAATGTGGGCATATTCTATTCCTTTATCATGAATCAGTAAGATTTCTTCGAGATTCATTGGATATCCATCGCCATGTAAAGGAACAAAGCTAACTGAATCTGGTTTTACAGCGGTATATCTATATGGAGGTTTAACCTTGTCTAAATCGTGGACACCAATTGCTACCTTTTTCCTATCCCTACCAACTGCCCAATGAAGGTGCTCTTGGATGTTCATTAGCGTTGCAACTTCATCCTCATCTAAATCTATATTTCGAATTACTGCTGATACAATATATGGTCTAACTTTCTTTACCATTGGATCAACATTTAATGTAATATTTCCTGGTTTAATCTCATAAGAAGGAATTCCTAATTCTAATTCATAATAACCTTTAAGAGCCCTGGCAATTCCTTCTGGACTAGAAAAATCTGGGCGATTTGGATTATATTCGACCTTTATTTTTCTTTCTTCTTCATTTATATCTTCTAGATCTAAACTAATCCATTGTAGGTCATATTCTAATTCTTTAATCTCCAATTTTTTTCCAACTAATCTTTCCAATCTATCTATTTTTAATTCTATTGTAGGCATTTATCATTCACTTCATTTTATATAGGCTTGATTTCTTAACCATTTAATTGGATTTATATAAAAATCGCGGATATCGTTCCTATCATAATATAACATCGCAATTCGTTCTAACCCTTGACCCCAAGCCAAGACACGAGTCGGTTCTTTAATGCCCCAAGGATACGTGACTTCGGGTCTAAAAATCCCAGATCCACCCATTTCTAACCATTCTCCCAATTTATCGAAATACACGGAAACTTCCATGCTTGGCTCTGTATAAGGAAAGAATCCTGGACGAGTAACAATTTTTTTGAATCCTAGTTTTCTGTAAAATTCAGAGAGCAAGCCAATTAAATCACATAACGTGACATTATCATCAATGACAATTCCTTCTATTTGAGTGAATTCTGCTAAATGTGATTTATCCACTTTTTCATTTCTAAAAACACGATCAACTGAGAAAACTTTTACAGGTTTTTTTTCATTTCTTTCATAAAACTGAGCCAATCTACGTATGGTTGTTGCTGTCGTGTGTGTTCTTAGCAATGTTTTTTTGGCAATTTCTTCGGACCATTCATATTGCCACCCTAATGAACCACTATCTCCTCCATTTTCGTGAGTTGTTTTTACTGCCAAGACTCTATCTCTTGAAGGTAGTTTAGCCGTTTTTGGATTATTGAGGTAAAATGTATCGTGAAGTTCCCTTGCTGGATGATCTTGAGGTTGAAATAAGGCATCAAAATTAAAGAATGCACTTTCAACAATTGGACCTCTAATTTCTGTAAATCCCATTGATAAGAATACCTCTCTAATCTCATTAATTAAATTTATCAATGGATGAGTCTTGCCAGCCTTTAATGATGGTCCTGGGATGGTTACATTGAATGGTTTTAATTCATATTCCTTCCAAGTTCCACGAATTATCATATCAGAAGTGATCTTACTCACTTGTTTTAACTCTTTAATGTCTTTAATGTTGATTGCTTTTCCTTTTTCAGTTAAAAAGATCATCCTGCGAGTTTTTTTCAATTTATTGACCAATTTTCTCTTGTTAAGCGTGTCAACTAGATTTTTCTCTTCTTGGTTTAAATCTTGATAATTAATGGTAGGTTTTTTTTCAAAATTTTTTAAAAATTTCTCTAAAGGAGTTTCTGGAAACTCTTCAGCTATTACAAAGATTTTTGTTTCTCCCGTTGCTTTGCTCTCGGCAACCCATCGGTTTTTTTTCATGTTAGATAATCCCACGAAAAATAATGGTTTTGGAAGGGGGGATTTCTCTACAAACTCCTTAATTGAAATTTCTTTGATATCATTTTTTAATAAAATCTGTAATAATTGACGTTCTGGCAATCCTTTTTTCAGGTATGACAATCCTTCTTCGTTTAATGATATCTGATTGACTTCTTCTTCCCTGAAATCGGCTAATCCAACATCTTTAAGATCATTTACCGCGGACATCAATACAATATAATCAATATTTAATTCTCGTGCTAAATCTGATGCATCAAGCTCTTTGTTTTTCTGTTGCAATACCTTTAGAATATCAATTACTTGTTTTTTTAATCTCACTGTCATGGTTTAACTTTAATTTTTGAATTACATGTAGCTATATTCTTTTAAAATTTTTAAGTTATTTAAATCTTTCGTGAAATAAATCAATCCAGTCCTTTCTAAACTGAATTAGCACTACGAATGAAGCTTTTCAAAAACCATTATTCAAAATTCTTAAAAGAAAAATTGTAATAACCGCAGCCAAGGGAACTCATGGTTTTTTTATCATTCCCTTGGCGAATTAAATAATCTAAAAGAAGTAAAACTAAGTACTAGAGTCAGTCCTATTCTGATTTTACTATTAGTACCATGTGAAGGCATTTTAAATGGAATAAATTTTTAAATATTATCGAGCAAAATGAAAATAAACTAAAAAAATTTTTCCTAAACAAGCTTTTCTCTTATGGAAGTGGAACTTATTTTTCTATTATCCTTGTCCTTTACCATTGGTATGACTGTAATGATTAAAGGTTGCATGCCCTTTTTTATTCTTATTTCATTAATTTTTAACGCACCCTTGTAAGTTTCTTCGCTAACCACAATTCCATCATAATCTGGCTCGTTGATTGGTGGCCCATATGGATCTGTTAATTTAACTATTTCTACTCTCGATAGATCCGTTAATTTGGAGATGTACCGTTCTAAAACAGCCTTCCTTTTATCATAAGGTTCTATCTTCGACTTGAATTTCTTATTTTTCAACATCTCATCATCAGTTAAACCTATCACTATTTTTTCTGAAACTGATAAAGCAGTCTTGATTAATAATTCGTGTCCTTCATGAAAATGATCAAAAGTGCCGCCTAACCCGACTTTTTTTAAAATAGAAAACACACCTTTCAGAAGTGCTTCATTATTGAGTTTTTCCCATAATGGGACTAACTTTAGTCTTCTTAAAAACTCCGCCTTTTTTCAATTTTACGCTATAAATTTGCGTGATTTCCATCTTTTCATGACATTTTTCGCAAGGTTCATCTAACTTGAACACGAAATCCCCTTTTTTATAATCCCTTACTTTTGTTAAATTGCAAGACTTGCATTTTAATATTGATAATGTTTGACGTATTGGTTCAGGTTCTTGTTTTTGGATTTGAATTAGGGTAGAACCTAAACAAATTAAGGAAAAACCAATGAAAAAATTGGACATTTGGTCATCACTTCCACCAAAATAAATGAAAAAGGCGCCTAAAAGGATTAAAAATATCAACAAGAGGTTCTTTAAAATGTTTTTTAGAGAAGTTTTCTTTTTTAAGATTTCCTCCTCATCTTCGTCTTCAATCATCGAAATCTTTCAAACAAATAGTATTTTTACGATAAATCTTTTCTATATAATAGAAAAAAATAAAAGATTAAATAAATTTTCTATTCTAAAAATTATCTTTTTTCAATAAATAATTATTAATAAATAATTGATGTTAAGATTAAAATGTTAAATCTACTAATGCAATGGGGCTCAAATCAGACAGATCCAATTGCGATCATTCTAAATTTGATGTTTTTTGTTTTGATTTTTGTTTCAATGTTTTATGGAACTAAAATTCAAGCTTGGCGTTCAGCAAAAGAAATAGAAACTGGTTTAAATAAATTAAAAGAATGGAATGATGAGTGCAAGCAAATTTTACTTGATAATTTTAAGAAATATTCAGATAAGAAAGAAACAGATAAAGATTTAATGCTTAAATTGGAAGATTTCCTAACCTTTGTAACAATTGAGCCTGTAGATCTTGACCCATTTGGAATCATCCCTAAATTGGATCACATTATAAATCTACGAGATGAAAGATTCAAGGAAGAAGTGGCTCGATTAGCGCCTTTAATCGAAAAAGGAAGTGCAGAAGCCCAAAATCTTGAAAATTTATTAGAAGCCGCAATGGCTGTTGATTTTATCTATAGATTATTAAAGCATTACCTCATTTTAGGAAAAAAATCGAAATCTTACATACTTTTAATGCAAATCTCCATGCAATTGAGTTTAATAATGGCAATGGCAAAAAGTTATTATCGAGCAACAAAAGCATTTTCAGAAGGAAGCCCTATTGGTGATTCTCTAGGACCCTTAGTAGCAGGAAGTTTTGTAAGAGAAGTATCTCAAAATGGTAATATTGAGGTAACCGAGATTGCTAAAGATACGATTGTTCAAGAAGTAAATTTTGAAGATAGGACCATTTATGTTGTAAGAGCAAAGGGTCCTGGAGGAACTGTGGGAAAACCTGGTGTTGCCATCAAGAAATTAATTGAAGAACACGGAGAAGATATCTCCCGAATAATAATGATAGATGCTGGATTAAAACTTTCTGGAGACAAAACAGGGTCAATTGCAATAGGAGTTGGTGCTGCTATCGGAGGTGTTGGTGTTGAAAAATATTATATTGAAGAATCTTCTACTAAAAAAGCAATTCCGATTGATGCCTTAATTTGCCGTCAATCTTTAGAAGATGCTATTACTACAATGAAAAGACCAATTACTAAATCTGTTCCTTCAATCGTGGAAAAAATTAAAATGCGAATTCGAGCTACTACTGAAAAAGGAACAAAAATAATAGTTGCTGGAATAGGGAACACGATTGGAATTGGTGTCTAATTAATTTACTTTTTCTATAGTTAAAGTTTTGATTAATTTTATAGTTTTATTAAAATTTTTTATATTTTAAATAAAGCGACCAATAAATATTAATTAAAATAAAGTATAAACTATATTCATAAACACCATATGTTTTGAAATGTTTTAATGCAAAATTTTGAGGGAATATTATGAAAGTTTTTTCTGAAGAATGGGTAAAAGCTTATGTAGATGCCATTAATAACAACCCAAATTATAAATCTGCTGCCTCTTGGTGGGAAGGAGATTTTCTATTCGTTGTAGAACCAAGTGGAAATCTTGATCATGAAATCAAGATGTTTCTTGGACTCTATCATGGAGAATGTACTGGAGGTAAAATTCTCAAAGAAGGAGAAAAATACGAGATCTTGAAGCCAGGATCTCCTCCAAAACCACTTAAAGAAGGCGAACCAGTAGCCGTTGAATTCGTCTTTTCTGGTACTTATGATAA
>CAZIEC010000008.1:0-25687 GCA_964538145.1 uncultured archaeon | reverse complement strand
TTAAAGAAGGCGAACCAGTAGCCGTTGAATTCGTCTTTTCTGGTACTTATGATAACTGGGTAAAAGTATTGAAGAAAGAATTAGATCCAATACAAGGACTAATGGCAGGAAAGTTCAAATTGATTGGAAATATGGCTAAAGTTATGAGAGCTACGAAAGCAGCTCAAGAATTAGTAAATAGTACCGCAATGATTGAAAATGTCGAATTTTATTAACTAATATATTTTATTTTTTTTGTTTTTAATTTAATAACATATAGATTTATTATATATTCAAAAAGTTCCATGTATTCTTAATATTAATTTTGCAACAATACTCAACCATGAAATTTTAATTTACCAGATTTGATTTGGCTTAAAATGAGTGTAAGGAATGATGATGATTTGAAATTATTATTAGAAAAAAAAGTTTTCTTCTTTGACCTTGATGGTACAATCTATTTGGAAAATATTATATTTAAAGGAGTTGTTGAGTTATTGGATTTATTAAAAAAAAATAATAAATTTATCTTTTTTTTATCCAATAACTCGAGTAAATCTACTTCTGATTATTTAAAGAAATTTGAGCAACTAGGGTTAAATATAACAGAAAAAAATTTAATTTTATCACAGCATCCAACTATTAGCTATCTGAAAAAAAACAATTTTAAAAAAATATTTCTACTTGGAACTACTTCATTAAAAAATGAGTTTAAAAGTGAAGGTTTTTTATTAACTGAGGAAAATCCTGAAATTTTAGTCTTAGCATTCGATAAAGAATTGACATATGAACGATTAGAAAAGGCAGCTTATTTATTGCAAGATGGAATACCATATATCGCAACTCATTTAGATGATAGATGTCCCACTCGAAGAGGTTATATTCCAGATGCGGGAGGAATTGCTGCATTATTGTATAAAGCTACAAATCGAATGCCCCGAGTATTTGGAAAGCCAAACAAGGAAATGTTATTATTTAAATTAGAAGAATTAAAAATCTCTCCAATGAATGCCATTATTTTTGGCGATAGGTTGTATACAGATATTCTAATGGGGATTAATGCTGGAGTAACTACTTGTTGTGTATTATCTGGAGAAACAAATTTAGCAATGATAAAAAATTCTAACCAATATAAACCAGATTTGGTTATTGATGGAATTTGGAAACTTTTAGAAATATTTAATTGAAATCGTTTTGAACCAGGAAAATTTCAAAATCATTTGAACCATTTCTTAAAAAACCCTAATTCTTGACTCGACTTTATTGGAGATGATTAACCATTCTTCTTTACATGCTGGCAATTTTAGGAGATAATTTAGCGCAATTAGCTCCATTCAAAGATAAAAGATAAAGAATTAATGATTACTTTACTTTATTTAATATATAAAAATCTTTTTATCAGAAAAAATAATAATTTAGAGTTGATTATATCAATTTTTCTTAATTAATTTTTCTTAAAATTTACAAAATAATTAGATAAATTTTATTTCAGAAGAAAAATTAATAAAAATACTCCGTGAATAATGTTAAATATTCATTTTATAATTGAACTTAAAATTTATTAAATTCAAATAATGTTTTTTGAACAAAAGATTGGTTAAAAAGAAATGACTTCGCAAGACAAAATAAAATATGTCTATGATTTTTCTGAGGGTAATAAGGATTTAAAGAACTTGCTTGGAGGAAAAGGTGCTAATCTCGCAGAGATGACGAATCTTGGATTAAATATTCCTCCCGGGTTCACTATAACAACCGAAGCATGCTTGAGATATTTCAAGAATCCCAAGAAATTGATGGAAGAGATAAGGCCTCAAGTCTTAGAGTATTTGAAAAAATTAGAGGAAAAAACGGGAAAGAAATTTGGGGATGTTAAAAACCCCTTGTTGGTTAGCGTAAGATCTGGGGCACCAATTTCAATGCCCGGAATGATGGATACGGTTCTAAATCTTGGGTTGAACGATGAATCAGTCAAGGGATTGGCTGAGCAAACCCAGAATCCGAGATTTGCGTATGATAGTTATCGGCGTTTCATTCAGATGTTCGGTGATGTCGTAATGGGTATTGGAGATGAAAAATTCGAACAAATTTTAAACAAATACAAGAGAATGATTTCTCGAGATGCGAAAGATACAGACCTAACTGAAGATCACATGCAAAAAGTTATTGCTGATTATAAAGCTTTATATGAGAAAGAGATTGGAGAACCTTTTCCCCAAGATCCTTTCAAGCAACTATTTTTGGCAATAGAAGCCGTGTTTAAATCTTGGAACAATAAGAGAGCAATAACTTATAGAAAAATAAATAACATTCCAGATTTAGGGACTGCTGTAAACATTCAAACAATGGTTTTTGGAAATAAAGGTTGGAACTCAGCTACAGGAGTAGCTTTTACTCGGGATCCTTCAACAGGCGAAAATAAAAAATTTGGAGAATACCTTGTAAATGCCCAAGGTGAAGATGTCGTTGCTGGAATTAGGACTCCTAAAAAACTTGAAGACATGAAAGATGAGTTCCCCGAAGTGTATGAAGAGCTGATGAATACAATGGATAAATTGGAAAAACATTACAAGGACATGCAAGACATAGAATTCACAATAGAAAATGGCGAATTATTCATTTTACAAACCAGAACCGGGAAGCGAACTCCTTCAGCAGCCGTTAAAATTGCTGTCGACATGGTCAAGGAAGGCTTGATTTCAAAAGAAGAAGCCATAATGCGAATAGATCCTTTTAAAATTTCGAAATTATTATTCAAGAGCATTGATGAAAATGCAATCATTCATGTTTTAGCATATGGAATAAATGCATCGCCAGGAGCAGTTTCGGGAAAGGCTATTTTTGATGCAGATACAGTAGAACAATTAGCTAATGCTGGAGAAAAGGACTTGATTTTGGTACGACCACAAACAAAACCAGATGATGTTCACGGATTATATCATGCAAGTGGAGTCTTAACTCAATTTGGAGGAAAAACATCTCATGCTGCTGTTGTTGCTAGGGGAATGGGTAAACCTGCAGTTGTAGGCGCTCAAGATATTGAAATCGATGTTGAAAAGCGAGAATTTAGCGTGGCTGAAACCGTGATTAAAGAGGGAGATTGGATCACGATCGATGGAACTACCGGACGCGTGATTGAAGGGAAAGTACCATTAATAGAACCTAAGATAAGAGGAGAATTCTCAGAATTGCTTCAAATAGCGGATGAAATCCGTACGCTTGGCGTGAGAGCAAATGCAGATACTCCAACAGATGCTCAAAAGGCTCTAGAATTTGGTGCAGAAGGAATTGGATTATGTCGTACAGAACACATGTTCATGGCACAAGATAGATTACCAGTTGTTCAAGCAATGATAATGGCAAGAACATTTGAAGAAAGAAAAGATGCATTAAATAAAATCTTGCCAATGCAAAAAGGTGACTTCTATGAAATTTTCAAAATAATGAAAGGTAAACCAGTTACAATTCGATTATTAGATCCTCCATTACATGAATTCTTACCAGAACTATCTTTAGTTCAATTGGAATATCAAGAATTAAAGATGACGAATGAATTATCAAAATCCTTATTGAATACCAGTCCATTAGATGAAGAATTGAAGAAAAAAAGCAAGGTAATATCATTAATACGCTCTCTTTCTGAAGAAAATCCAATGATGGGTTTAAGGGGTTGCAGATTAGGCATTGTTTGGCCTGAAATTAATGAGATGCAAGTGAAAGCAATCTTTCAGGCAGCATGTGAACTGAAAAAAGAAGGAGTTGAGGTATTACCAGAAGTCATGATTCCATTAGTAGGAATGATCTCGGAATTAAAACATGTTAAGGAACAATTGGAAAAAGTTGCTAAAGAAACAATAGAAAGTTATGGTGTTGATTTAGATTATAAATTTGGGACAATGATAGAAATTCCTCGGGCTGCTCTAACGGCTGATGAGATCGCTACAGAAGCCGAATTCTTTTCATTTGGCACGAATGACTTGACTCAAATGACATATGGCTTTTCTAGAGATGATGCGGAATCAAAATTTCTTCCCATCTATTTAAATAAAGAGATCTTGAAAGAAAATCCTTTCGAAACTTTAGATAAAAAAGGTGTTGGCAAATTGATTAAAATAGCAGTCGATCTTGGTCGCAAGGTAAGGCCTGATCTAAAAACTGGTGTTTGTGGAGAACATGGTGGAGAGCCTAGATCAATTGAATTTGTCAATGAGGTAGGATTGGATTACGTGTCATGCTCTCCTTATCGAATCCCTATAGCAAGAATAGCAGCCGCTCAAGCTGCCATAAGGAAAGCAAGATCTCAAAAAACAATCTCCTAAGTGTTATTGTTTGTTAATTAAATCAAACTGATGAGTTATTTTTCTCTTTCTTTCCTAAAATTTAATAAAAATTTTCTATTATGGAAATTTATTTTTTAAAGCACGCGTTTAAAAATGTTTCAAGAATCTAAAGATCTGAAACAATAAAGTGAAGGAAAAAAAAGGTTTAATATTAATATCATTATATTATTTAATATTCTTGCAATGGCGAACTCTCAATCTTATGAAGAATTAGAATTTTTTTTTTTTATCCGATTATCTTGCAAAGAGATTAAGTTATATGGCAAAAATATTCATAATCATTTTCATTGTTTTTTTTCATATTGCTAATTTTATATAAAATATGGAGTAATTGGAAAGAAAAATGGTTCTAAAAATCTTAAAGATTCTGTGAACGAAATTTTCTCAAAACCCTATCCAGATCAGA
Source organism: uncultured archaeon (assembly GCA_964538145.1). GTDB lineage: Archaea > Asgardarchaeota > Lokiarchaeia > Sigyniarchaeales > SOKP01 > SOKP01. The sequence continues at coordinate 20,965 of CAZIEC010000008.1, read as the reverse complement.
ACATAAAAGAGCCGGGATTAGAATATGATGTAATTTTTTGTAAATACTGTGGACAAGAAAATCTAAAAGGTTCATTGAGATGCTCTGGCTGTAATTCAGAATTATAATTTCTTTCTTTTTTTCAGGTGCAAATTAACTAGATGATAAATAAAATTAATTTGCTTGAATCATCTTTAATTTAATATTTTTTGAAAAAGGTCTTCCCAATCAAAATCTTTTTCGACAATTAAAGATTTGGGTAAGATTGGTTTAATTGAATGAGTGTCTTTCAATCCAAATCCAGTGATCAAGCATAGAATTATATCGTCTTCTTTAATCTGGTTGTTTTTTAATAATTTAGGAATACAAGCAATCGTAGTACAACTGGAAGGTTCTGCAAAAATTCCTTCTAAAGTGCTAAGTTTCATGCTTGCATTCAAAGTTTCTTTATCCGAAACCATTATAGCATTACCTCCAGACTCTTTCACGGCGGGAATTCCTGTATAACAATCCAAGGGAATGTCATCAGCTAAAGCTGTTGAAATCGTATTAATTGATTTCCAAGGGTGCTTAAATAGATATTCAGGCTCTAAATTTTTTTGAATTGCTTCCACAAAAGGAGCGCATCCTTCTGGTTGAACTCCAATTAGTCGAGGGATCTTATCAATAAATTTTAATTGAAATAATTCCTTAAAACCTTCATAAACACTACTCAAAAGTCCAGCGCCACCCACAGGTATAATTAATACATCTGGGACACTTAAATTAAACTCTCGCATTTGAATGGCAATTTCATAGGAGATGGTCTTTGCTCCTTTATTTATAAAAGGGTTATATAAAGAAGCTGTAATTAAATTTGCCATTTTAAACTTTTTACTAGCTTTTTCAACAATTCCCGAGATGAATTTAGTAGAATCTGAATTTATCTTAATTACATTCCCTCCATATTGTTTTATTTGAAGGATTTTATCTTCTGGTGCCATTGATGGAATGAGAATTATGCTTCTTAATCCCGCTCTGGCAGAATAAGCTGATACAGATGCTCCAACATTACCAGATGACATTGTAATCACGCGTTTCTTATTTAACTCAATTGCTTTGCTAATTCCTAATGAGATTTGTCTATCTTTAAATGAGCCTGTAGGATTTAAAAACTCAAGCTTTAAAAACAAATTATTCAGTTTTAGATCACTTGATAATCGCTTACACTTCAAAATGGGTGTATTTCCCTCTTTTAATGATATTATATTTTTCTTATTTAGGAGGGGTAAAAATTCAAAAAAGGACCACATGGACGTGATTTGCTTATTAAAAAATTCTTTCTTTGTTATAGCGCTTTTTAATTTATCAATGGACATTTCAACTGTGAGTGGGCCTTCGCATGACGGGCATTTAACCCAATTATCATCAAGATCATGGAAACTACCATGACATTTGACGCATTTGAAAAAATATTTATTTTCCATTATTAAATCTCCCAATAAATTCTAATTAAATTTCCTTTATTTTTTTTTGGACTCAAGTCAATGATAAAGATTTATATAATCCAAAATCAAAATTTTAATCATTAAATAATCAACAATTATTGGGTGTAAAATTTACATGGAACGAGAAGAAGAATCTTTTCCTGTTATAAAACATTCAAAAAAAATCATGGCTTCAGTTAACGCTGGAAGTACCGCTATCGAGTTAATCCAAGGAGTTTTGAGCATTTTATTGTTCTTTTTTTACGAGCAAGTCTTAGGATTAAATTCTCTACTAACTGGTATAGGAATAATGATTTATGCAATTTACGATGCTTTTAATGATCCAATCATTGGACACCTAACAGACCGAGTATTTAAATGGACAAGAAGGTTGGGTCGTAGATTTCCATTCATTGCTTTCTTTTTCATACCAATGTTGTTTAGCTTTTTAATAGTATTTTCCCCACCTGCAATTATTCATGGAAACCAATTTGCTCTATTTGGGTGGTTAATTTTCTCCACATGCTTATTTGATACGACGGAATCTTTCTTTACGGTCAACTTTTGGGCGCTTGGACCAGATAAATTCCGAGATCAAAACGAACGTAAGACTTTAGCAATGTTTGAGGTTTATTTAGGATTCATTGGAGTCTTCCTTTCATTTTTGCTTCCTCCAATGATAGTAGAAACAACCGATGCTGCTTCGTATTCCGTAATGGCTTGGATATGCGTGATGATCGGAGCCATTTGTTATGGGTTAATGTTGCCGGGTGTAAGAGATGATAAAGAAACTGTTGAGAGATTTATAGAAAGCTATGAGAAACGAGAAAAAGAATCATTCTTTAAGATATTAAAAGGCATTCTCTCTCAGAAAAATTATTTGGTTTTCTTATGCTTGTACATTCTTTATCAAGCAATGATTCAAATAATGCAAGCATCAGTATTTTATCACACCACATTTATTCTAAATGCTGAAGAAGAAATTGTTACATTCATTTTATTGATGTTTTTCATTGGCGGTCTCATTTCGGTACCATTGTGGGTGAAATATACAAAAAAGACACAAGATAACAGAAAAACTTGGATCTTGTCAGCAACAATCATGGCAGTATTTTCTGGAGTTTTAACTTTCATGACAAACTTAGTTGGAGATATGATCGTCATATTTTTATATGGTTTGGGATTCGGGGGGTTCTGGGTAATGATCACCCCTGTATATTGTGATGTAATTGACGAATCCGTAGTTAGAGGTGGAGTGAGAAGGGAATCTACTTATAGCGGTTTGAGGCAATTCTTTCTTAACTTGGCAAGGGTAATTCAAGCATTAACTTTGGCACTTGTTCATGAATTCACGGGTTATGTCGAAGGGGCAACAACACAATCACCCCTAGCTTTATTTGGGATACAATTGCATTTTGGGCTCATCCCCGCTATATACATAGGAATTGGAGTTCTAATTTTCTGGAAATTCTACGACATTACTCCTGATAAAGTGAGATTTAATAAAGAGAAGCTTGCAGAACTGAAGCTTTAGACCAGAGAAAATTTATAATTTATTTATATTCATAAAACTACAAATAACTTTTTTTTTATTTGAATTAATAATTATTTAAAAAGAATCATGTTCTTGACTTGCTTATTAATTAAGATAAATCAAAATATGATATTAGATGATTTTAATGGAAGATATTTTTGATAAAGTTAAAAAATCATTTCCAAAGACCGAGGGAACCCATCAATTAGATGGAATTGATGATGTTATAGAAATTTATTGGGACAAGTGGGGAATCCCTCATGTTTATGCTAAATCATTGAAAGATTGCTTTTTCACAATTGGATATATCCATGCAAGTCATCGTTTATGGCAGATGGAACTCCTTAGGAGATTGATCTCGGGAGAATTGTCTGAAATTGTCGGAAAAGATGCATTAAATTCGGACATGCATTATAGAATTATCGGACTCCATCGAATAGCCAAAAATGCTGCTGAAAAATTATCAGAAAATAAAAATTCAGAAATGCATGAATTAATGAACTCTTATAATAGAGGAGTTAATACAAGAATCGAAGAATTGAGAGAAAATCCTCCATTAGAATTTCTCTTACTCAATTTAAAAATTAATGAATGGAAGATAGAAGATTCACTAAAGATAATTTGCTATATCGATTGGGGCTTGAGTAATTGGAATTACCCGATGGAAATATTACGCGAAAAGCTAATTCTAAAATTAGGACGCGAATCAGCGAATAAAATCATTCCACTTTATTCAGGAATGAATTTAAATGGAGGTTCAGGGAGTAATGAATGGGCTGTAGGACCTGCTAAGTCAAGTACCAATTCTGTATTGTTTGCAAATGATCCGCATTTACCCTTAACCTTACCAGTTATATGGTTTTTACTTCACGTAAATTGTCCCGAAATAAATGCTATAGGTTCGACATTTCCAGGATTACCCTTAATAGTGTTAGGCCATAACGAAAAAATTGCTTGGGGTTGCACTAATGTTCATGCCGATACATTAGATTTATTCAAGCTGAAAATAAATCCAAATAATAAAAATCAATATGAGTACAATGGTGAATGGAAGGATTTCAAAATCATTGAAGAACCGATAAAAATAAAGGATCACGCCAATCAAATGGATTTTAAGGTTTACATGACAGAATATGGGCCAGTCATCAAATATTATGAATTAGATGATCATTTATATGAGTTAGATCTTCCTGGTGTTTATGCCTTGCGTTGGCTGGGTTATGATGGGGATCTCATAAAAACCATTGAAGGTTTCATCGAATTAAATAAAGCTGGTAATTGGAATGAATTTCGTAATGGATTGAGCAAATTAACAATAAATCCTCAAAATTTCTTATACGGCGATGTTGATGGTAACTTTGGAATCCAACAAGGTGGTCGAATCCCCATCAGAAATTTTGGCGATGGGGCAACAATCACGCCCGGATTGGGAGACAATTTTAATTGGAAAGGATTTGTAGGCTCTTTACAATTGGTTTCCATTTATAATCCAAAAGAAGGATTTGTATTTAATGCCAACTACAATGAAAACAGAAAACCTAATAATATATTGTTAGCACAAGATACGGATGATCCCTACCGTCATGCAAGAATTAAGAGCTTGCTTAACTCAAAACAATCTTTTACTTTAAATGACTTGAAGAATTTTCAACTTGATTATTATAGTGAAGAAGCATCAAAATATCTCCCAGAAATGTTAAAAATATTAAAAACTAATCAACAATCTGAAAAATTCAATAAATATATTGAAATCTTAGAGAGTTGGGATTACATCTTAAGGAAAAATTCAATCGCAGCAACCATATATAAGGTATGGGTAAGAGAAACATTAAAATTAATTTTAAATCCATTGATTGGAGAAGACTTAACGATGAAATATCTGGGAAGATGTCCATTCGAACTCCTAAAACTTTTTGAAATGCATAAAAATAAAGAATCTGAGTTAGCTCGATTATTACTAGAATCATTAACAATTACGATAAATTACCTTTCTAAAAAGATTTCTGAAGATTTTAACAATTGGAAATGGGGAAAATTGCATCAGCTCATATTATCCCATCCGTTTGCAGACGTGGATGAAAATGCAAGAATTTTAAATGCTGGTAAGTTTAATCTTGGAGGAGATGCTTACACGTTGAACAATGGGTATTACGATCCCATTCAAGATTTTAGAGTGATAATTGGTCCATCTTTCCGACAACTTCACGATCTTTCGGACTGGAGTCGTTCTTTATGCATTATCCCCGGAGGTCAATCTGGATTGCCTTTTCATGAACATTATAAAGATCTCATACGCTTGTGGGTTAAGGGAAAGTACATTCCAATGTTATTTCATAAAGAAGAAATTCTGAAAAATCTAAAAGGAATATTTAAAATAGTTCCTAAACCAAAAACTAAAGCTTAGATAAAAAATAATCAGATTGATATTTAAAAGAAATGAACTTTTGCTTAATCTTCAGCCAAATCCTTCAAGAATCCCGCATCAATTTTATTAAATACTTCTGCATACTTCATTCCATATTGCTTGCCTAAATCACCATACACGATCTTGACTAAAAGGTTCACTCTAATTGGATTTGGAACATCTTCTTCAAGCAGTTCAATGTATAAATTATTAGCGCGCGCCAAAAGCTTGTGTTGATAAAACCAATTTTTCATCACGGTTTTATGCTGGCTAATCGCTTTAATTTTGTCTTCAACAAATTCAGTAATGTCTACAACATGGTTAACTATTGTTGGATTCCTGGCAAAAAGCCATCGTTCACCTACAGCATGAATTTCTAGACCTTCTTCGAAATGTTCTGGATAAAATAAATCAACAGAACTTTGCCAGCAAGCTTCATTTACAGCTCGAGCCGTGATTATGTGGTCCATGTTTTCTTCATCGGTACCATTTAAATCGAAAGAAATGACTAAATCGGGCTTGTATTTTCTTATTAAATAAATTAATTCACCTCTAAGTTTTAAATAATCAACGCCAGCAAGAGTATCTGTGGGATAATCCATGTGAATGATTTCGTCTGCTCCAACCGTTCGATAGGCTATTTCTGCTTCTTTATGATTTCTTTTAATTGCTTTTTCTTTTGAAATGCCCACAGCATCACCATAATCATCAGTAATTCTTACAAATATCAGTTTATTTCCCTCACTTGAAAGCTTTGCTAAAGTTCCACCAGCCCAAATGGTCAAATCATCTGCATGAGCACCAATTGCCATCACGGTCCTATACCTAAAAATTTCATCCACCGTTTTTCGGATCGTTTCTGAAGCTTCCAAGCCAATGGATTCTCGCTCATGTCCTATAAATCCATATTCTTTTTCTTCATTTAAAAATTTCTTAGTTTTTAGCTTATATTGATCCTTTGGAATAAAATAACCTAAAGCATCGTTTGCTAAACTAATAAACACGATATCCTTATCTTTATTTCTTTCAATAGTTTTTGCAAATAAGCTTGGAAATGGTTCTCCTGGAATGAATACCAAATGTAAATTTCCTATTCTTATTTTACTAATCATCGTTTCAAAATAGTCATCTTTTAAATCCCTATCAAATATACCTATTTTAAACATCAACTGAAAATCTGGATTCTCTAACTTCACTTTAATTTTTCTCTCTCTCAATTCAATAGGCGTTAAATCGATCTTCTTTCCATCATTAAAAATAATTTTTATTCCAGCAAAGACTTCATTAGCAAATTCTTCCATTTTTTCGAAACCTTCCTCGCAGCAAACAGGATTTTGTGCCCCACACAATCCTAAACCAAAAATAGCAATTCCACCAAATTCTTTTTCAATTTTTTCGCAAACAATTCCTGGATAATCTGCTGAAATTGTTATATTTTCCCTGCTAGTGATTTCAGGTTGAACCGAATAAGTCCAAAAGGTTGCTATTAAATCATTATTTTTCGATATGAATTTAACTAAATTCAAATCTGAATTAAAGTCATTTTCATTTCTATAATTTATGACGAGTTCTTTTATAGAAGTTTTCAATAGAAATATCTCACACTCTTCTAACTTTTTTTCTGCATTAATTACAGCTTTTTCAATGGAATCTATCAAAAAATTCATGTATTTCTTATTTATTCCAGATCTACCGATTATTGGGCCCCAGAGGCCCATTGTATCCGGTGCTCCGTGTGTGTGCGTTGAAAAAATGAAAATATCTCTTTTTTTATAACCTAAAGCCTCTAATCTGACCTTAATTCTTTCAATAAAATCTGCTAATAAACCAATGCAATCGACTGAAATTAAAGCAATTTTTTTTGAATTATCATTTAAAACAATAACGCGCGAATATATAGGATCGTGTACTCCATTAATTTTTGGAGCTTGCATTGCACGATATCCTGCAATAAAAAGATCTCCAATATTATTTGGAGGAGTTATAATTATTTTCGCAGCACCACATTTTAATTCTGTCATGATTCTTCATCAATTATTATTTTTTAAAATAATCTAATTTCTATTTTGCATTTTATGTTATTAAAGTTTTGAAATATTCTCTAAAAATTTGTAAATTTTAATATTAAGACATTTCCATTTCAAGCAAGAATAATTTAAGGATTTTGGAGAGATGGGAGAATTAAAATAAAGTAAATAACTTTAAGATAAGAATAAAAGAACTATATTCAATCATTTTTAAAATATCTCAAGAATTTTAAGTGGTAGAATAATATTTTCAAGATTATTTTAGATTTTATTTACATTTTTCTAAAGGTTAGGTTAAAAATTAAAATTAAACCAAAAATATTATATCAAAATCATTCACTATATCAATTCAAAACAATAGGAATATTGGGAAGATGACCTTATCTATAGAAGAACGCATGGCATTGCTCAAGGAAGTTGGGGAAGAAATAATAGAAGAAGATGAATTAAGAGAAATGCTTGAGTGGAAAATAGATCATGGAAAACCAATATATGCTTATGATGGATTTGAACCCTCTGGAAACATTCATATAGCACAAGGATTATTGAGAGCCATTAATGTTAATAAAATAACGAGAGCAGGAATTCGGTTCAAGTTTCTCGTCGCAGACTGGCATGCTGCCGCCAATAAGAAATTTGGTGGTAATTTGGAAGTTATAAAAAAAGTGGGAGATTTTTTCATAGAATTATGGAAAGTTTGCGGAATGGACTTGAAAAACGTCGAATTCGTTTATGCTTCTGATATAGTAAAAGATCCAAAATATTGGGAGCTGGTATTAAAAATTGGGATTCATACTACCTTACAAAGAGTCAAAAGATGTACTCAAATAATGGGAAGAAAAGAATCTGACAAGTTATATGCATCTCAAATCATGTATCCATTAATGCAAGCTGCTGATATTTTTTACTTACCAGCAGATATCTGTCAGCTGGGACTGGACCAACGTAAAGTAAACATGCTGGCAAGAGAAGTTGCAAAAAAACTGGATCGCCCCAAACCAGTGGCAATACATCATCACATGTTAATGGGCTTGAAAAAACCTCCTACATCTAATTTATCGGGATATGATAGAGCAATTGAGTTTAAAATGTCTAAATCCGATCCAGACTCTGCTATTTTCATGTTAGATACTCCAGAAGATGTAAATAGAAAAATAAAAAAAGCTTATTGTCCACCTAAACAAGCTGAAGAGAATCCGGTTCTGGAGTATTGTAAATATATCATTTTCGAGCTAGTTGATGAATTTAAAGTTGAGCGACCGGAAAAATATGGTGGAGATATTACCTATTATTCTTATAAAGAATTAGAAAATGATTATGTGGCAGGAAAACTAAATCCACCCGATCTCAAGCCAGCAGTCTCGAAATATTTAAATCAATTCCTGAGACCTATTCGAGAACATTTTGAAAAAGATAAAAAAGCAAAAGAACTCTATGAATTTGTCAAAAGAGAGTATAAAAAGAGCATAATTGCAAAAAAGAATTAAACTGTATTTAATATGATGTTTCAATTATTAAGAGATTTTAAGAAATGATAATAAGAATGGATGATAAAAATTAAATATGAGAATGGCTATCCTTGATTTAAAAAATTGGAAAAAATTTTAGTTTTTTTAAATGATGTTAAAAATCAAGAAAATATTAGGGAGAGAAGTTGAAATAGTGCCTTTTTATCGTTCAATTTTCATCACGTATGCCATAATTCTAACAATTCTTTTTGTTAGTATGAGAATTGCTTTTTTCTTTTTTCCCGATGTTAGTCCGCTATACCTTCTTAGAGATGTAGATTTTAGGATATTACACGTTCAAATGCATAATGGATTGATCAATTTTTATAAAGATTTCACTTTTAGAGATCTGACAGTAAGATCTTTTTACCTCTATTATTGGTATTTTTTATTTTTTCCTATTTACTTGATTCCGGTGGAAATCGGTCTTTACGTTTGGGATGCATTAAGATTATGCGTTTCGATTTACATGGCAAAAAACATTTCAAAAATCACGAGTGAAAAGAAAGATTTAATTTTTTTCTATTTAATAAACGGATTAGGTTTTCTTGCTGATAGTTATTTGAATAATATTAATTGGTTCATCCAAATTTTAATCTTTCAGTCATATATTTATTTAAAACGCGATAAAAAGTGGCTATCTGGAATTTTATTTGCTTTAGCCATGTTTAAAATCAACTTATTCATTTATCCATTAATTCTAATCATTGTTAAAGAATTAAAAGTAAAAAAATTATATTATTATTTAATTCCATTTGCTCTATTATGCTTACCTTACATCATGTTTCCTGATTATTTGTATCAATTGGTCTATAATTGGACTCAACCTCCCTTTAATGAAACCCAGGAAACCGTGTTAAATAAAAGTATTTATGACATTTTATGGAAAGCATTCCAGCCAGCTCACTTGATGTTTCTTAGCTTTATTGCCATCATTTTTATAGTCAATTTAAAAAGTAAAAAATGGCAGAACTTCATGCGCAATACAATATTTATCTTCATCGTGATCTTGAACTTGTCGTTCCCTTTTATTTTATGGATATAGTAAATATTAACTAATAAAAATAATAAAAAGTAAATTTTTATGACAATTTTAAATTAAAATAAATTAAAAAAGAAAAATTCATCGAATCATACCCTTGAAATATGAACATGAATCGCCTTAGATATTATATTAATTATATAACATTATTTTCAGGAGAAAATTCTCAAATAATTCTATTCCTTTTAGGAATAATTAGTATAATTAACTCCATGATAAACATTTACATTCCTATATCTTACATCCAAATTTTTCACGTTCCTTTAATTGGTCCACTATTATGGATTGTTAATTTAATTTTAAGTTTTTTCATGTTAACGATGATCCCTTTATTCCCTCTATTTTTTATTGTTTTCAAAAAAAAGGGCTTTTACATTTTAAAAAATCTAATAATAACAATGACAGTTAATCTGAGTTATTACATCTTGATTGGAGTATTTGGATTTTATTTGAACATTCCTTTAACTGGAGCTTATTTTTTATATTGTTCGATGATATTATTTTTCTCTATTTATGGTGTAAATTTGTTAATTAAAGTAAAAAATCATCAAGAATTTAATTATAAATTTAAAAAAATAGATAATAATAGATTAAACAGCACCTCTCATTTATTTATTTTCAAATTTATTAAGAATAGAATAACAACTAATGGATTATTGTTAATAGGATTTTTTGTATTAATGATTGTATTGGACCATGTTAGAAGGGACATTTTTATCGGTACTGACCCTTGGCTTCACATAAGCATTATTAGATTTATTGTTGATTATAATTATTTGCCTTTAGATGCCTACTTGGGCGCAATGGGCTTGCACGTCACTTGGGCGGTATTCCACTTTTTTTCTAACATTGAATATATATTAATACCAAGAATTGCAATTTACCTCACTTATTCGTTGTCTTCATTAATTCTATACCAAATTTTCATGAGAATATTCAAGAACAAGAATCTAGCAATTTTAGGAATTTACATTTTGGCTTTTTCCTCATTAGGATTCACTTATTTAATGTATCAATTTTGGCCATCGGGCTTGGCATACATCTTCGGCTTATTCGTGTTTTACATGTTATACGAGCGCTTTCAGAATTTTATAAGAGAGAACCCTCCTAACTTAAAGATGATAAAAAAAGATATGGCGTTCCATTATATCATTATTCTCATGACATTTGTCAGCTCGTATCTAACTCATTCATTAGTGGCAATGATTTTATTAATTTCATATTTATGGATTTATTTAATTTATTTTGCAAGAGACATCCGGAGAGGTTTTGATTTGATTTTTTTAGGTTGCGTATTTGGAGTGTTTTTGATATTTTACATGTTAAACATTAGTTCAGGTCATTTGTCGATCTTAAAATACATTACCAAATTATCTTGGTCAATAATTATAGTTTTAGTAGCTGGACTTTTTATCTTTTTAATTGCAATTACTCTTTATTTAAGAAGATCTCTAATATTTACTAAAGGAAGGTTTGAAAAAATGATTTTTAATAATAAATCCAAATTTTTAACTTTTTTAGAAAATAAGGTAATTGTAGAACTAACATTTGCATTTTCAATCATTCTCACGATTTCATTTATCATCATAAATTCTATTTTATTCAATTACCCCCTGATCTCAGCATTAACCACGTTAGAAATAAGCTATTACATTTTAATTGGAATGTGGGGTCTTTTTATATTTCAGACAAGTCCAAAAGGAAAAACCTTATGGTTATGGGCTGTTGGACTGGCATTATTATTAATTGGTGGTTTTACATTTGATGCATTATTCATGGACCTCACGAATGTTTCCAGAATATTTTACATGAGTTCTCTAGTCATTGTCGTTGGATTCTTGTCCTATATTTATAAAATTCTAAAAACAAGAACATTCAATATGTTTAAGAGGAAATTATTGATAATATATGTAGTAATCTCATCATTAATCATTTCAACATTAAATTTAACCGATTCGATTAATTTTTTTAGCATTAATCATCGAAATATTGATGGAATACAATGGTATTCTCAACATTCTTATCAAAAATCAGTTATTTTATGCGAATTTGGATGGAATTATGCTTTTGTTTATTTTGGTTATCCCTTTGATAACCCCGAACCAGAAATTCCATTAATGAAACTTTATTATTTCATTTTTGGAAATATGACATATTTTCGTCCTTCCCTACATATCAACGAGAATGGAATTAATTTACTTGAAGCTTTGAAGCAAAAGTATAATACTTCAAATGTTATTGTAATAGTAAGTCCAAGATATCTTTCTAAGACGAGAAAATTTGTCTTTTTTGAAGATTTATCAAGAGCAGAAATTCTACAATATTATAACCTTACTTATCTTGATCGAATATTATCAGTAAGGGATGAACATGGAAATGTGAATCCGTATTATTTCGTGATTTAATTAAAATAATTGTTATTTGGTGGGATAAATGGTAAGAATTTTAGCAATTGGAGATTCTCACATACCTCGCAGGGCTAAAGAAGTTCCATTAAAAATTATTGAAAAATTAAAAAATTTAACTAAAGAAGAACTTTTTGATTATACTTTCTTTACCGGAGATGTCATTGATGCCCCTGATTTCATGGAATTATTGAAAAATATTACTAAAAGAGACTTATTTATCGTTTTAGGAAATATGGATTATTATGGTGGAAATAGAGATGCTCCCATTTATAGAGAATTAACTTTAAATTTTAATGGAGATCGCCGTGTTGTAATTGGTCTCACTCATGGAGCACAAATAAGTCCGCGTGGTGATACTTTTCAATTAGAACAACTTGCAATTGAAAAAGGATATAACGTGCTCATTTCTGGTCACACTCATCAAGAAGAAATAACCCTTACTAATAATGGAATCTTACTATTAAATCCAGGAAGCGTTACTGGTGCTTGGTCCTTCATAGCAAGCGGGATTCCAAGCTTCATTGTTTTAAATATTGATGAAAACTCCGGAATTCTTAAAGTTTCATTATTTAGGTTAAAACACGGGGATATCCAAGAAACAAAATATGATTATCTCTTTAAAGATAATAAAATATGTACCCTTTCTTAGAATTTTTCCCATTTTAATAAATTTTTCTTATGGTTTATAATTTAATTCTTAGAATAAAATATAAATGGTATTTCTTATTTGATACGTTGATCATCAATGTCGTCAATTCATTTTAATAAGGAAAAAGGTTCAAAATTAAAATTATTCACGCCTGGACCTGTTCAGGTCCCTGAAAGAATTTTAAAAGAAATGGCAAAACCAAATGATACTCATCGTTCGATGGCTTATGAGGAAATGCATCAACAAGTCATCGAAAATTTAAAACAATTATTTTACACCAAAAATGAATGCTTTCTTTTCACTTCAAGTGCTACTGGCGTGATGGAAGCTTGTGTTAGAAATTTAATAAGAAAGGATGAAAAAGCTTTGGTTCTTTCTATTGGTGCATTTGGGAATAGATGGTATGATATTGCCCTATCTAATGGTAAGAATGTTATTAAAAAAGAAGTAGAATGGGGAAAAGCATTAACATTAGATAATGTTCAAGATTTTCTTTCTGAAGGTAAATATTCAGTAGTTTTACTCCAGTCAAATGAAACATCAACAGGTGTTTATAACCCATTAGAGGAAATAATGCCAGCTATTAAAGATACTGGGGCTTTAATTTGCGTGGACGCAACATCATCTTTAGGTGGAATCAAGCTGGAAGTGGATAAACTAAATATTGATGTCTGCCTGGCATCCGTGCAAAAATGCTTGGCCTTACCTCCAGGCTTGGCTGTTTGTTCAATTTCCAATAAGGCATTAGAAAAAGCAAAAATGGTTAAAAACAGGGGTTATTATTTTGATTTTTTGGCAATTCAAAAGAAGAATAAATTAAATCAAACGATAAATACCCCTCCAATTCCTCATATTCGTGCTCTATTGGCTCAACTTGATTACATCTTAAAAGAAGAAAGCCTTGAAAAAAGATTTAAGAGACATGAACAATTAGGAAAAAGAACGCGCATCTGGGTTAGGGATATGGGGCTAGAAATGTTTTCTGAAAAAGGATATGAGTCAAATACAGTATCTACAATTAAAAACACGTTAGACATAGATCTTGAAGAAATGATTTTTAGAATGTTATTAAAAGGATATAGGATAACAAATGGCTATGGTAAATTAAAGAATAAAACTTTCAGGATTGGGCACATGGGCGAAATTACTTTAGAAAAACTGGAAGAGATGTTAAAAGTTTTAACGGATGTAATTGCAGAGTTAAGATTGGAAAAAATGAAATAATAATAACATTAAAGGAAAAAAAAAATCCTACTTTTTAGGTTTTATTTTCTCTAAAACTAGAATTTTTGGTAATTTTAATAAGATGCCAAAATTCATCTTTCCATCGCTACCCTTACTAAATTTCAATTTTTTATTTCCAAACCTGTTCTTCTTTGTCAACATGTGTAAAGTAGAATATTCTCTATTAGAAAAATACATTAAGTCTTCAGGAGCAGCTATGAGTTCTAAATCATACTCATCCAATCTTCCTTTTGAAAGTGAGAAGTTTCCATTTTCAGCCACTAAATTCAACCAAAAGATGTAATCTTCCGTCATCTGAAGGCCTAAATTTATTTTAGCTTTAAAGTTTTCGAGTAATTTTGCTCTTTTTGGATTATTGCGTTTTTCATCGATGATACTATCAATAACTCCCTTGAAAGTTATAAATAGGTTCTCTTTTTCAGATTCTTCCATTTTTTTTACCCCTATTTAAAATTATGCATTGAGCGATATTCTAAATAGTAGTTAATTATTTATTTAATTTAATAAAAATATAAGTATTATTGAATTGATTTTCAAAAACCAATTATAAAAAAATAAGGTGAAAAAATTCATGTGGTTCTTTTTTTCTCCGAATATAATATATGGTCCTGATGCCTTAGATTTTATCGAAAACATTTCTGGAAACAAATGTTTTATAATTACTGATGAAGTACTTAAAGATTTAGGATATTTAAAGATATTAACGGATAAATTAACCCAATTTGGGAAAGAATTTGATGTCTTTTCAGAAGTTCTTCCTGATCCTCGAGAAGAGGGAGTTTTAAAAGCAAGAGAGCAATGCTTGAAATATGAACCAGACATCATTATAGCTTTAGGGGGAGGTTCTGTAATGGATACAGCAAAAACGGTGTGGGCGTTGTATGAATTTCCCGAATTAGGATTAGATGACATACATGCATTCAGGACTGATTTGTATGAAATGGGGAAAAAAGCTAAAATGGTCGCCATTCCTACTACATCTGGAACTGGCGCTGAAACTACTTACGTTACAGTAATTTCCAGGTATGAAGATGAGATCTGGAAAAAATACCTATATTTACATAGGGGGTTAATTCCAACTTACGCGATTGTTGATCCTATCTTTCCTAAAGGAATGCCTCCAAAATTAACAGCAGATACTGGCTTTGACGCTCTGGCTCATGCAATTGAGGGGTTAGGTTCGATGTGGAGAAATGAATTTAGTGATGCTTTAGCATTAAAAGCAATCGAATTAATTTTCAAGTACTTACCTGTTGCTTATAAGGATGGAAATAATGAGGAAGCTAGAAATTACATGCACCAAGCTGCAACATTAGCTGGACTAGCGTTTGGAAACGGTCAAGTACATATAGGACATACAATGGGACACAGCTTTGGGGCATTGTATCACGTGCCTCATGGAAGATGTGTTGGGATTGCCCTAAAATACGTGACACAATTCATCCTAAATGATCCTAATAATAAAGATGTGGAGAAAATTTATTCTAAGTTGGCAAAACAATTAGGTTGGGCAAATTGGGATGAAGATGATGGTAAAGCAGCCAAAAAAGTAATTGAACAAATTGAAAGCTTGGCTAAAGAAGTTGATTTTCCTCTTGCATACAAGGAAACTGGAGTTTCAAAAGAACAAATAGAGAAGGATTTAGATACGCTATTATCTTTATGTTATCAAGATGCTAGTTCTGTATTAACTCCTCGTTCTCCTTCTGCAGAAGAATTTAAAAAACTTTTCATGTACGCATATGAAGGAAAAGATATAGACTTTTAAATCAAATTTATAATAAATTTATTCATATTTTATTTTTCTTTCGATACATCTACTCTTTTAATCCAAAATTCCATATATATAAATAATCTTGCTAATAATTTTTTATATATAAAAATTTAAAAATTCCTCTAAAAAGCAATATTAAAATAGTAATGACACTCTCAAAGGAAGAAAGAAAGGTTTTACAAGATTTCGAAGCTTATCTAGGAGAACCAATTCCAGAAGTAAATGAAATTCATAGGTATGAATTTGGATGCGTGATAAAAGAAGGGCATGTTAAGAGCTTATCTTTATTTTCATGTAATTTATATTCCATCCCAGAGAATATTAATAACTTATCTCAATTAGAAGAGTTATACTTAAGAGGAAATAAATTAAAGTTTATTCCAGAGGAATTATGTTTTATAGCAAATTTACAAAAGCTAGATTTGAGTGAAAATAAACTAACTAAATTTCCAAAGGCATTTACTAGCTGCCAATCCTTAAAAGAATTATATTTGGAATCAAATTCCATTTACATGATACCTGAAGAAATCGGGAGATTAACAAATTTAGAAATTTTGGATTTGAGTGAAAATAATTTAGTCGAAATTCCTAAATCACTGTGTTTACTTCCTAAACTAAGGATTTGTGACTTTAGCGGTAATGTAATAAGAGAACTTCCAGAAGCTTTTAAAAATTTAACTTCTTTAGAAATATTACTCTTAGGAAATAATAAGTTAAATAGTTTGCCCGAAGGAATGGGAAATTTAAAACTTTTAAAAAGATTAAATTTAAGAAATAATCAAATTTCAAGACTACCTGAGAGTTTTGGCAATTTAAGTTCTCTTACCTCGGTTTTCCTGCAAGGAAATAAAATTACAGAATTGCCTCAATCAATTGGGAATCTTAAGAATTTAACATATTTAGGACTTACATCAAATGAAATATCCGTGCTGCCAGAAACAATTGGAGACATGAGTTTATTAGAAACTTTAAGCTTATCTTCAAACCATTTGATTCATATTCCGAGCCAAATAAATAAATTATCAGCATTGTTTAGGCTTGAATTGCACAATAATAATCTCGAAAATATTCCCGATATCGGAAATTTAAAATCGTTAAGACTTCTTAAATTAGATAGGAATAACATTAAGGAATTGCCAGAATCATTAGGACAGTTATCTTCCTTAGAAAAGGTAAGTTTGGACAGAAATAGTTTAGAAAAATTACCAGAATCCATTGGAAATTTGAAAAATTTAAAAGAATTGGATTTATATGATAATAAGCTCACAGTATTGCCCGAATCAATTGGAAAATTAAAAAATTTAGAAATTTTAGACTTGAGTAAAAATTATCTTAAATTTTTACCTAATTCTATAGGACAATTAAAAAAATTGAAAGAATTAGATATTTCAACGAATAAATTAAAAGAATTGCCTATATCTTTAGGGAACTTAACGCTACTTAAAAACTTAATACTTGGTTTTAATAGATTAAATCATATTCCTGATTCAATAGGAGAGTTAAGAAATTTAGAAACTCTAGATTTAGGAAAAAATTTCTTGATACAATTACCAAAATCGATCGGCAAATTGGAGAAACTTCAGCATTTATACCTTTACTATAATAAAATAGAAGAACTTCCAGAATCAATTGGTAATTTAAGATCCTTGAAATATCTTTATTTAGGAAATAATAATTTAAGAAAACTTCCTAATTCTATAGGAAATCTCGAATCACTAGAATACTTGTTTTTACGCAGTAATTCATTAAAAGAATTACCAAGCACGATTCTTTCCTTAAAAAATTTAAAATACTTGAATATTGAAAAAAATCAAATTGATGGGGCTTCTGATCTCATCAAGCAATTAGAAGAACGTGGAGTGAAGATTTTTAGTTAAAAAATAAAATTTTATTTAATCAAGCACTCACATTAAATTATAAAATTATTATTAACTTTCTCTAAATTAAAAATTAAAATTTACAAGTGAGTTAAGAAATGAAAGGATTTATTGGAAAACTTTTAGTTGTAGATATCTCTCAAAATAGAGTTAGTGAAGAACCTTTAAATGAAGAATATGCAAGTAATTTTCTTGGAGGCGCTGGTTATTGTGTTAGGTACTTATTCGACCATTTAGATAAAAATACGGATCCTTTATCTCCAGATAATATCTTAATGTTCATGACCGGGCCTTTATGTGGCTCTAATGCTCCTACAAGCGGACGATTTGTTGTGTGCGCTAAATCTCCTCTTACAGGTCTATGGGGCGAATCAAATTGTGGAGGATTTTTTGGTCCAGAACTAAAAAAAGCCGGTTATGATGGGATAATCATAAAAGGGGCCTCTAAAAGTCCTGTATATCTTAGTATTGATGAAAATGGCGCTGCAATTAAAGATGCTACTTCATTATGGGGAAAAGGAATATTCGAAACTGCAAAAATATTAAAAGAAACAATTGCAAATGGAGTGGCAAGAGTAGCGTGCATTGGACCTGCGGGAGAAAACTTGGTTAAATTTGCTACAATCGCTTCTGAAGATAAAGCGGCAGGGAGAACAGGAATGGGTGCTGTAATGGGTTCAAAGAAACTTAAAGCGATAGTGGTAAAAGCTCCAAAAAGAAAATACGAACCTGCAGATCCAGAAAGCTTTAAGGAAGCCGTAAAAGCTGCAACCGAGAGCATTAACGCTTCATTCGCAACGCAAATGTTTGGAAGTTTGGGAACATCCGGAGGAGTTGACATGTATAATGCAACTGGAGAATTGCCCATTAAATATTGGACATTAGGAACCTGGGAAAATGCCAATAAAATCTCTGGAGCAACCGCCTCGGAAACAATATTCACGCGAAGTTATCCTTGTTATTCTTGTCCAATTGGTTGTTCTAAAAAAGCTAAAGTAGAAGAAGGTGAATTTAAAATAGAAGAAGAGATTGAAGCAGCAGAATATGAAACTGTTGCTGGATTTGGTTCAATGATCTTGAACGATGACCTTGGCGCTATTCAGAAGGCAAATTATTTATGTAATGATTATGGTATTGATACGATTAGTGGTAGTAGCACTATTGCATTTATTTATTATCTATTTAATGGAGGAAAAATTAATGCGAACGATATCGATGGATTAGAGCCAAAATGGGGAGATATCAAACCCGCGTTGGAAATGTTGCGAAAAATTGCCTATAAAGAGGGAATAGGTGAACTATTAGCTCAAGGATCAAACACAGTTGGAAACAAGTTTGGAATTCCAAATGATGAAATCGCAACCGTATATGGAATGGAGGTTCCATATCATGACTTACGAAGAATGTTTGGAATGGCAGTAGGCTATGCTTTAGGAACTCCAAGAGGACCATGCCATACTTCTTGCGATGCTTATTATGTTTTACTTGGCCTTCCTTTTGATGAATTTGATATCAAACTTGAAGTTGATTGGTATCAAGATGATGCGAAAATGGCAGAGTTTTGTGCTAAAATTCAAAACTATAGAGCAATATACAACTCAACAATAATGTGCGTTTTTGCAAATCCACCTCCTTCTCAAGTAATGGACTTAATAAATACTGCAACGGGGCTCTCGTTTAACCTCGACGAATTCAAAATTTTAGGAGAAAGGATATACATGATGAAAAGATTATTCAATCTCAAGATGGGTGTGAAACCAGAAGATGATAGACTTCCAAAAATATTGTTAAACCCTGTAAATGAAGGAGGCTCAGCAGGAAAAACACCTAATTTTGAACAATTGAAAAAAGCGTATTATGAATTCCGAACATACGATATGGAAACTGGTTATCCAAGCAAGGAAAAATTAAAACAATTAGGTTTGGATAAATTATAATTTTTTTTATTTATACCGTTTTTTTCATTGTTATTTTTAAACGTTTAAACTTTAAAGTTTAAATACTTGACGGCTTTAGATTAAAATATGGACATTTCAAAAGCAATGAAAATTAAATTACCAGATAAATTACCACCAGATCCAGTTTTCGAAGAAGGCATTAGAAGAGCACCAAATAGAGGCTATGATTTAACAGTAGAAGAAACTAAACTTGCCTTGAAAAATGCCCTCAGATATATTCCCGAAAAATTACATGAAAAATTGGCTCCTGAATTTCTAAATGAATTAATCACTAGAGGTCGTATTTATGGGTATAGGTACAGGCCACATGGTAATATTAAAGCCAAGCCCATAGATGAATACAAGGGAATATTGGAAGCCCGTGCAGTCCAGTTAATGATAGACAATAATCTCGATTTTGATGTAGCGTTATATCCTTACGAATTGGTGACTTATGGCGAATCTGGACAAGTATGTCAAAACTGGATGCAATATCGGTTAATAAAGATGTACTTGGAAATGATGAATGAAAATCAAACTCTTGTCGTGATGTCAGGGCACCCTTTAGGTTTATTTCCTAGCAAGAGAGATTCTCCAAGAGTAATAATGACTAATGGATTGATGGTTGGCATGTTTGACACACCTAAAGATTTCCATCGAGCAACAGCCTTAGGAGTTGCGAACTATGGCCAAATGACGGCAGGAGGTTGGATGTATATAGGCCCACAAGGAATCGTGCATGGTACATATATAACACTATTAAATGCTGGTAGATTGTATCTAAAAATCCCACCAGATAAAGGTCTTGCAGGAAAACTTTATATAAGTTCTGGTTTGGGAGGAATGAGTGGAGCACAAGCAAAAGCTATTGAAATTGCTGGTGGAATCGGAGTTATTGCTGAAGTAGATTATTCCCGAATCGAAACACGAAGAAAGCAAGGATGGGTAAGCAAGGTTTCGAGTAACTTAGAAGAAATCTTCCAGTTAGTAGATGAATATCGTAAAAATGAGAAACCCATATCAATTGCATATCAAGGTAATATAGTGGATATTTGGCAATATGTGGTTGATAATAATATAAAGGTTGATTTAGCTTCGGATCAAACTTCTTGTCA
>CAZIEC010000007.1:28075-33584 GCA_964538145.1 uncultured archaeon | reverse complement strand
AAATCTAATCTTTTTTTACAAAGCTCGATTGCCTTGGGATTAACATCAACTCCAATCCATCTCCTTTTTAATTTCTTGGCGACGACTAATGTAGTGCCAGAACCACAAAAAAAATCAGCTATTAAATCGTCTTCGTTAGAAGAAGCCATTATTATTCGTTCAAGAAGCTTTTCTGGTTTTTGCGTGGGATAACCGAGATACTCTTTTGATCTTGTAATTGTTTGAAACGAGAAAATATCATTCCAAACATCACCAACAAGCATTCCAGGTTTTTCATCTAAATATTGCCTTCCACCCCTTCTTTTCCTGTAAAGCCTTCCATTTTCATCCTTATATCTAAACATTTTCTTGATATATTCTTCTCGATAAGGGATGTATTGCTTGTTAAAAGTAAATTCATTAGATTT
Source organism: uncultured archaeon (assembly GCA_964538145.1). Taxonomy (GTDB): domain Archaea; phylum Asgardarchaeota; class Lokiarchaeia; order Sigyniarchaeales; family SOKP01; genus SOKP01. The sequence goes on along the minus strand of CAZIEC010000007.1, from coordinate 33,177 downwards.
AGTATAATAAAGAATGTTGTCGTGTTGCCTTATCCAACTTTTAACTTGGCTTTTAAACCCAGAAACGCTCCCTACATTCCAAATAATTTCTCTTCTAAAATTATTACTTCCAAATATTCCATCACATAATATCTTTAATTCAAAAACAGCACTAGGATCGCAATGCAAGTAAAAGCTCCCAGTATTTTTAAGAACTCTATGCATTTCTTTTATTCTAATCTCCATGAAACTCAAGTATTCATCGAATGATTCCCATTTATCCGAAAACTCGCCATAATCAACACCACTATAGAATGGAGGATCTATATATATCAAATCTACAATCTCGGATTCCATTTCTCTTAAAATATTCAAGTTATCTCCAAGATAAACAGTATTGAACTTCATTTGAAAAATCTATAATAGGATCATGCTTTATAAGTATTTATTATGAGGAAAGAACGATTAAATAAGAATTTCTTGAAAAAATACTCTAAATATAATTTTAATCAGATAAAAGAAGAAAAAATTTATTTAGTAGGTTCTGCAAGGTTCAAAAAGTATTTCATTGAAATTGAATCGATATTACAAGTAATTCACGGGAAGCTCGTAGGCATTTGCTCTGTAGACGGATTATTGAACAAGAAAAAATTTTCTTTTGAAGAATGGGAAAAATTGCAAGAGATTGCTTTAAGAAAGATTAAAGATTATGACGCAATATTAGTACTAAATGTTGATGGTTATATTGGCGATCATTCCAATGAAGAAATTGAATTTTTCAAGCAAAATTTCAACAAGCCAATTTATTATCTTTCAAAACTATTATCATGAGGTGGACACAAAAAATAAATATTTTAAGAGAAAAAAGTAAAATCATGAAAACATGTCATTTAATTGCCCCTATTCTTTCCGACAAAAACCCCTTCAATCCCTCTTGCACAAAAAAATTAAAAAATTCCAATGGTCAGTCAATTTTTTTATCATTCTCTAATTTTAAATTATAGAAGTTAAATAGGATGTTAAGGGATCCATTAATTACAGGAGAGTTCAAGTAAAGCATGGAATTATTTCAAGTGTACTGGGATGATCAAAGAAACTTATTTCTAGAGTTTGAAAAAAATGAAAAAGAAAAAGAATTATTCATTCCAAACAATATCAAGTACATTAACATCCAGTTTGAGTTATGGAAGATTGTAAACGATGATCTCCTTTATAAAGAACCACCACTTCTCATTTCCATCAAGAAATTATATCATTCTAACGATTTTCTTTCATTTCCAATCGATTTTGATGAATTCTTGCGTGCTGATGATATAAAATTAAAGATCTTGAAATTAACCATCTTTTTATGCGATGGACGAAAAATAGAGTACAAATTAGGAGAAAAAATTGATCTCTCTAACATATATGTAAATGAAGATTGCTATGAAGGTTATGTCTTAGAAGATCTGAATCAACGTGGCTCTTTCAAGCAATCTTTTACGCATGAAAAAGTAACCGAAACGATTTTTACTGATTTTAAAAATAAGCAAGAAAGAAAAACAATTGTAATAGAAAAAAAGAAAGTTGAAAATGTTACTTCTAATAATGAATTATTAGAAATGATACGAGAGAGTAATGAATCTCTGAAGACCATAGCAAACGAATTAAAAAATTTAACTGCTGTTCTTAAAAATCTCTCTTTATCAGGAATACAAGCACCAATGTTATCACCGCCTCCAATTGTGAAATCAAGCAATTCTACGCCAATTACTCGGATAAAAAAGCCTCCTTCAAAAATGCCAATGTTACAAGGTCCAATATCTTCGGCTAAGGTTCAGGTAATAAGAGAAATGAAGGAAATGTTTAATAAAGTTAAATCAAATGGAGATAAATTCGATATAAAATCTATTTTAAAGCCAATGAGCGAAAAGGAATTAAATGCCATTCAATTAAGCGAAGAAGAATTAATAAAAAAGCAAGAAGAATTACTTCAAAAGCAATTAAAAAAGCTCGAAAAAGGCAAAAAAGAACCGCTTAAATTGGAAGATCTGAGCAAACCTAAATGAAAAAAATGGTTTTTTCATTTTTCAACTAAAGAATGGGGTGAAATATTGAAACTTTTAATTGCCATGTTATATTAATTTACTTTAAGATTTTAATGATCCATGGAGGTTGCGAACAATTCTTTTAAATTATTGTATAGGAACTGCGGGGAGTGGAAAATCGACAATAACCGGAGAATTAAAAGAGTATGTTATAAATCGAGATCCTGAAATTTCCGCAATCACATTAAATTTAGATCCTGGTTCTAAAGTCATGCCCTATGTTCCTGATATAGACATCAGAGATTACATCATCTTGGATGAAATAATGGAAGAATATGGCTTAGGACCAAATGGAGCCATGATATTGGCAAGCGATTTGATGGTCAATTATCTAGATGACATAAAAGATGAAATTGATGAATATAATCCTGATTGGATTTTTGTTGATACTGCGGGTCAATTGGAACTTTTTGCTTTTAGAGATACTGGGCCTTTAATAGCAAGTTCATTAGGTTTTGGAAATATTCAAAGATGCGTGAGCTTTTTATTTGATTCAAATTTAGTAAGACGTCCAAATGGATTCATCTCTACATTGTTATTGGCAGCTTCTGTTCAATTTAGATTCAGAAATATTTCACAAATAAATGTTCTTTCAAAAAGCGACTTGTTAGATGAAGATCAAGTTGACATGATCATAAATTGGAGTCAAGATTATCGAGCTTTGGAAGATTCTACTAATGAGAGAGAAAGTGGACTCATCAGGGAATTATCAATGTTAATATCGGAAGTTTTTATTCAGTTAGGTTCGACAGCAGAATTAATTCCGTGTACAATTAAAGATGAACACGGATTGGACCCTTTATTTGCATATCTGCAAAGAGTTTTCGATTCTGATAAATCAAAATATTATTAATGATAAATAAAATTTATTTACTAGAACTTAAAATAAAACAAGATGTTATAATAATGAAAATAATTGGACCATGTGCAGGAATTGGTTCTAGATTAAAGCCATTTACTTTAGCAAAACCAAAAGCTTTCATGCATGTTGCCGGTAAGACTGTTTTGGAACACATTTTAGATAAATTTAGCGAGACTTTTGACCCTACCACTGAATTAATCTTAATAGTCGGATACAAGAAAAGGCAAATAATTCATTTTGTAAAGGAAAAATATGAGGATAAATTTAAACTACACTTTGTTGAACAAATCCCAAGAGGGTATAATGAAGAAGATATCCCTTACTTTTGGGGTTTAGGAGAAGCTATATATCTTACTAAAGATTTTTTTCCTAAGATTCAGTTTGATAATAAAGAAGAAGATAAAAGAGAAGGAGCTTTAATATTTTTAGCGGATATGATTCCAATAGTGGAATACTCCTATTTAATGTATCGCTATTTCGAATCAAATGTAGATGGGATCATTACAGTTTGGAAAGTTCCAAAAGAAGAAGCAAGCTCTTATGGTGTTGTAAAAGTAGATGAAAATTATATCATTAAAGAATTAGTTGAAAAGCCTAAAAAATTCGTGTCGGATTTAGCAATTGGTGGATTTTATGCATTTTCAAACACATTAATGCATGCTCTTTTTACACATTTGAAGAAATATCTAGATAAAAGGACCGAACAATCAAAAGAGATATACTTGACTGAAAGTTTACAAGATTTAATTAATGATGGTTTTAAAATTTCAGCAGTAGTTTTAAAAAATGGGATCTTAGATTTTGGAAGGCCTTCAGAATTACTCATAGGAAACAAGTATCTCTTGGAACATGAACACATCAAAAAGGAAGATTTTAAAGAATTAAATATCACGTTTGAATATTCTTTCATGAAAAATCCCGTTCACATTGGAAGAGACTCAAAAATCATAAATTGTGTAATAGGACCACATGTATCGATTGGAAATAATTGTTTCTTGAAAAATTGCATCATTAAAAATTCAGTCATTGAGCATAACACTCGATTGCAAAAAGTCATTACAGAAAATTCAATTATTGGAAGTAATGTCGAAATTAAGGATTTGATCAAGGATAACTTGATCGTAGGAGATAGAAGTATTTATTAAAATTTTTAGTAATTTCAAAAAATATAAATTTTTATTTCACATTTCAATTATTTAGGAGTTAAATTTATCAATAGAGTTGGTATGAATGCCTTTTTATGTAGCTTTTGACGTTTCCCATAAACCAAGAGGAAGAATTGATGAAAATCTAACAGAATTAAGAGATTTTCTCAATAATAATGATTTCATCTGTTATAATTTTTTAGAAACACCAATAACGCAAGCAACATTAAAATATTATGATATTTTAGTGTTCCCTTGCCCAGATTTCGTTAAATTATCAGCATTAGAGATATCAGAAATTGTAAACTGGGTAAAAGAAGATGGAGGAGGATTACTCCTTCTCTCGCATGCTGGAGGAGATAGAGGAAGAAATAGCAATTTAAGCGAATTAAGTCTATATTTTGGGATAATTTTTGAAAATGATCAAGTCCTCGATGAAACTAACAATTTAGGCATGGAAAACATTCCTATAATAACATCTTTTATTCCTCCTCATCCCATTACAAATGGAGTCAAAGTTATTTGCTATAGATCTGGATGCTCGTTAAGTATTGTAGGCAACGCCATTTCTATTGCTTCATCAAATGAAACTTCTGAACCCTTTTCTACTCCCCTAATATGTGTTTCTGAAGCAGAAAATGGGAGGGTTTGCGCTATTGGAAGTTATGAAATGTTTAGAGATAAAGTAGGAGGAGGATTTAATTGTGAAGATCATCCCAAATTTGTTTTTAATTTATTTAATTGGCTAATTTCGGATTATAGAATAGAATTGAAGAAAAAGGGGGCAATACCCGAAATTGAGCCTCCTGCATCTGAAAGACTCATGCCTCATGTGGAGTCTCCAAAAAATGTTTCTGAAAGTCTAGAAGAAACATCTAGCAAAAAAAGAATTGATTTAGAACTCCACATAAAAATCTCAAGTAAAAGCGAACTCATGGAGCTCTTAAAAATATTTCAAAATCAAATTGACATCATGAAAACAACCATTGATAAATTAATTCGAATGGTAGAAGCAAGTGAAGATGAGAT
>CAZIEC010000007.1:0-27975 GCA_964538145.1 uncultured archaeon | reverse complement strand
TGAAAACAACCATTGATAAATTAATTCGAATGGTAGAAGCAAGTGAAGATGAGATAATTGAATTAAAAAATTTACCCGAAACTACTACAGGTAAAGTTGAAGAACACCAAGTCAATATTGAGGATTACAAGTCAATTCAAGAAGATATCATGAATACAACAAAACCTTCAATTGGAGAAAAACCGATATTTACAGATTTGCCTCCCAAACCAAAAACATTATTAAAGAAAGGAAAGCCTCCCACTTTACACTCAGAAGATTCAAAACAACTGGAAACCAAAGAATCTGTTAGGGAGAAAAAAATCGATAAAGAAGAATTGAAAGCTGAAAAAAGAGATTTAGAACATAAAGTAATCTCCATTAAAGATCTCCTTAATTTTGTCGAGAAAAAATATAAATCAAAAGATATTGATGAAAAATCATACACAAAACGAGTTAATCAATTAAAAAGCGATTTAACTCGAATACAAAAGAGATTAAATGAAATTAATGATCTTTTAAAATAAATTAAATAAACTTTATTTAAGTTATTTTTTATCATTTGTATTTATTTTACAATTAGTTTTGTTGTCTTTTGGCTTAAATTCCTCTGGAACATAAGGCTGAGCATATTTATTGACAATTTCAAAAAACTCTTTATCGCTTACACCCTTAGTAATTTTTTTAAGCTCTTTTTTAATGATATTGAATGATTTCCTTAGTTCTTCTTTTGAAGTTTGCTCATGTTTCTTTTTTACTTCATTTACAATCTTTCTTATTATCTCGTCAGGAATGTCTAAATCTAATACTTTAATTTTTTGCTTTAAGGCATGTAAAATGGAACTAGAACCTGAAAATTTCCCCAAATAAAATTTTCTTCTTCTTCCCACCATTTTGGGGTTAATTGGTTCATATGTTAATGGATGAGCCAAAATCGCAGCAATGTGGAGTCCGCTTTCATGAGAAAAAGCATATTCTCCTACAATTGGTTTATATTGAGATAATGGCTTGCAAAAATATCTTTCACAAACTTCACTCAATTCTGGCAATTTTTCCATGTTTATGCCGGTTTTTATGCCTACCCTTTCTAAGTTAACGACAACCTCTTCCAAAGCAGCATTTCCAGCACGTTCACCATAACCATTAATGCATGTATGCGGATACCTACACCCTTCAAACACTCCTGTTATAGTATTTGCTACTGCCAATCCAAAATCATTATGCGTGTGTATTCCCATCATTATTTTGTCATTTAATGGCTCTATGACTTCTTCACGAATCCTTTTAATCAAGTAAGAAGTCGAAAAAGGCGTTAATACTCCTACTGTATCACCTAATACAATGCGTTCTGCCCCAGACTCGATTGCTGTTTTAAATACATTCTTTAAATGCTCGAATTCTGCCCTAGTTCCATCTTCAGAAACCCAATTTACTTTAAATCCATTATCTTTAGCGTAATGGATGGCATTTCTTATTTGATTTAGTTCATCTCCCCTTGTTAGCTTTAAAGTTTTCATAAAAATTGGTGATATTGGCATGAATATGACGATTTCACTAAGATCGGCATCGATACAAGCATCTATATCTTCCTTTTTAGGTCGAGCAATTCCTACTATTGATGCATGCTTGCATTCTTCATTAACAATAGTCTTGACAATTCTTTTTTCCGAATCCGAAACAGCGGGATATCCTACAGCAATTATTTTAACTCCTATTTCGTCCATTAATTTTGTTAAATGAATCTTTTCATCTAAAGTCAAGTATACTGTAGGACTTTGTTCCCCATCCCTAAGGGTATGACGAATAGCAAGGAAAACTCACTAAATTTCGTCCCAAATGAACGCTTCTTCAGGAAGGGGATGATCCTTTAATACGATTTTATTATAATCTATAAGTAATTTTTCTAGTTCTTCCTTAGAAAATTTATAAGACATTTGTAGAAGCGAAAATTAATTGATATTAGATGTTTAAATAAAAGCGATATCTTTTTTATAAATTTTCATTACTTCAAATTGTATAAAAGAAAAAGCTATAAAAAAAAGAGGAAGCTTATTTCTTTCTTAAATCAGCTATTAGAATCCCACCAGTTCCAACATTTTCAGAAGAATTTTCCTTAATTAGAACCATGACATGTTCTTTAGGAATTTTATAAGCTTTAACAACCACATTTGTGATCTCTTCTACTAACATCCGCTTTATATCAATATCTTCTAATTTTGGCCCTTCAATTATGATGCTTGGCATAATAAAAAAAATACATAATTATATTTAATAATAGAAGAAATTTTATGCGAATTTAATTTAGCAATTTTTAAACTATCTAAGATAAAAAATATTAAAATGAAAGATTTATTTTAGTGATGACCGTGATAAAAAAGCCGAAATCTTTAGAATCCAAGTATATTGATTTTAAAAAATTTTTACTTAAGCAGTTTAGATCTCAATGCCAAGCAAGTATTATCAAAAATAATATTCAGACTTTTCAAATCGATTAAAGAAACTAAGAAATTATATATAAATCAAATTTCAAACCCTCCAAATAAAATTGAAAAGGTTTTGAAAGGCTTCTGGGATAAAATCATAGAATATTCTAAATCCATTGGAGTTGACTTGATTGGCTTCGCTCCTGTTAAAGAAAGTTTCATGTTTAAAACTGATTTTACATGTGGAATTAATCAGTTATACAAGAATGGCATTGTTTTGGGAAAGGAAATGCAATATAGCGAGATCGATACTGCACCTAGTTCACGAGCATTCGTAGAAACCATGAGGGTATATACTGAATTAGGAGAAGCTACCAATAAATTAGCAAGTTTTATTATATCTAAAAATGTCAATGCAATTCCATGTCATCCTTTAGGAGGTCCCATCCTATACCCAGCAATGGCAGTAAGCGCTGGCATGGGTTCTATAGGAAAGCAAGGCATTTTAATAACGAAAAAGTATGGGCCTAGGCAAAGACTTTCATTGGTTTCTATTAATGCGGAGCCAATTCCAGAAATAACTGAAAAGGATTTTAATATTGACGATTTTTGTGAAAGATGTAATCGATGCGTTCAATTATGTCCCGCAAGCGCAATCCTAGAAAAACCAATAATTAAAGAAAATGGAATCATATCAAGAATAGATGGGGATAAATGCATGGAAGTATTTTATAAGACCGGAGGGTGTAGCATCTGCTTACAAACCTGTCCCTTTCACAAAATTGGGTATAAAGCGATGTATTTTGCTCGATTATGAGTGAAAATTTTATGATACATGATTAATTCATTCTATTTCTTTAAAAAGAATTTAGAAAGAACAATTTCTAATGCAATAATTAATGATCACATTCATCCCCACAACTCATGCCAAAATGAAAGGGGTTAATGTAAGGATCGGGTTCAAGACCCGTCTCTACCAATTTTAAATTTAATTTTAAAGTTCTTCCCGCTAATGGAGGATTCATGTCTATTATAACAAAATCATCCTCTATTAATCTTATCCATCCAGGAGATGACATTCCATTTGGTCCAATTACATCAATTTTATTTCCTAATTTTAAGGATTCTTTCTCTTTAAATTGGTCTTTTGGTATTTTAATGAATAAAATGGGATCAATTTCTCCGAATGCTTTATCCGGTGTCAAAATGACTTCCTTTTCTTGTCCTATTTCCATTCCAATTAAAGACTCTTCAAAACCAGTGAAAACTTGCCCCATCCCAACATGGATTTTAATGGGACCTCCATTACTAATTTCACTGGAATCTATAAGCGTGCCTTCTTCATCCTTTAAAATGTACTCAACTTTAACAACATCTCCAATTTTTACGCCCATTATGTCTTCACTATTTTTTAACGATTATTATAATAAAGTAATTGATCATTTTTTATTGAAATGATTTTAAATTAAAGCAGAAATTAAATTATTTTTAATTAAACATAAGTTCATGGATTTTAAAAATAGAATTAATATTAAATTTATGGATCTTGAAATATAATGTAAAATGAAAGTGAATTTTTCCCTTAAAGCAATTTATTTAAAGAATTATGACAAAATCATTCAAAAAAATTTATTTGATGATGTCTGTGATGAAACATGTCTCCATTATCTTGACTCCCTTGATTTGAGAGATCTTTTCTTCAATCAAAGGATTGAATTTTTCGATGGATTCTATTTCAACTTTAATGAATAATCCGCAATCTCCGCTTAATCGCCAAATATCCGTGATCTCTTCTATTTCCTTCAATTCTTTTAATATGCTTTTAATTTCCTTAAAATCGGGCTCAATTTTCACAGTAGCTCTGGTTTTTGGTTTTGAATTGATTGAATATTCAATAGTGAACTTCTTTATTATGCCATCTTTTATCATTTTATTTACTCTTCTTCTGACAGTTGCTTCAGTCTTACCGACTTCTTTTGCAATCAAGTTAAACGATTTTCGACTATCTTCTTTCAATTCTTCTAAAATTTTCAAATCAATTGCATCCAAAACTTATCAACCTCATGTTAAAAATATATACTATGATTATTAATTGTGATAAATTCGTAATAAATTTTTTTCTCACTAGTATTAAAATTTAAAAATATTTTTCGAAAAATGAATATTTTTGTCGAGAAACCAAATTATCATTCCTAAAACAAGTCAAATTAAATTTGAGAAATTGAAAATTTTTATTTTTTTGTACTTAAATCATAAATTTTAATCTTTTTTAAACAATATCGAATTGAATAACATATATTTCCTTCACAGAAAAATTCATAATCATGTAAAAATTTTGAAAAATTAATGGATGAATTATTCTTAGGACTTGATTGTTCTACCCAAGGATTAACCGCAATTGCAATAGATTTTAATGCTAAAAAAGTAACATGGAAAGAAAGCATTAATTTCGATGCAGATCTTAAATCTTATGGGACAAAAAATGGCGTATATGTCTCAAATAATGGAAAAAAAGTATTTTCAAATCCATTAATGTGGATAGATGCTGTAGATTACCTTTTTGCAAAATTAAAATCAAAAAATTTTCCCTTTAATAAGATTTTAGCTCTTTCTGGATCTGCTCAGCAACATGGCACCGTGTACGTTAATGAGAAATTTGAAAAGGTACTAGCTAGCTTAAATACCAATGAATCCATGGCAGAACAACTAAACGATGCTTTTTCTAGGGAAATTGCTCCAGTATGGATGGACTCTAGCACCACTATGGAATGTTCAGAAATTAGAAAGAGCTTAGGAGGTAAAAAAAATGCTATCAAAATAACTGGTTCGGACATATTTGAACGATTTTCAGCACCTCAAATAAAAAAATTCTATATTGAAGAACCAAGCAAATATGAAAATACAAGAACCATACATCTAGTAAGTTCCTTTTTAGCTTCCATTTTTATAGGGAAAAATGCTCCCATTGATCACGCAGATGGCTCTGGAATGAATTTAATGAATATAAAAACAAGAAAATGGGACGCTAGAGCCGTCAAAGCAACAGCTCCAAATTTACTTGAAAATCTTCCTCCTCTCTGCCCTTCAGAACGAATTTTAGGCAAAATAAATCCATATTTTGTAAAAAAATATGGTTTTTCACCGAATACTCTTGTTATTGCTTGGTCGGGAGACAATCCGAATAGTCTCATCGGAATTGGTTTAGTTAAAGAAAGACATGCTGCCATGAGTTTAGGAACGAGTGATACATATTTTAATTACATGAAAAAGTTGTTTTATGATTTCAAGGGCGAAGGTCACGTATTTGTAGCTCCTACTGGAGATTATATGAGTCTAATTTGTTATAAAAATGGATCATTAGCAAGAGAAATTGTCAAAAATAAATTTAATCTAAGTTGGCAAGAGTTTTCTGAAATTTTAAATACTACGGCTCCAGGAAACAATGGAAACATCATGCTCCCCTATTTTTTTCCTGAGATTGTCCCATTTGTACCAAATCCTAAAGTTTATAGGTTTGGATTCGATGAGGATGATATGGAAAGTAATGTTAGAGGAATTATTGAGGCACAATTTCTTTCAATGAAATTACACTCAAAATGGATTAAAGAAAAACCTATCAAGATAATGGCAACTGGAGGCGCATCTTGTAATGAGGCGATTTTACAAGTCGCTGCGGACATTTTTCAAGCAATTATTTATAAATTTGAGATTACAAATTCCGCAGCATTAGGAGCCTCTTTAAGGAGTGCAAAATCTTATTATGATCAAGTAAAAGGAACTCATGCATGGTCTGATTATATTAATAAGTTCATGAATGAACAGGATTTTAGTGTAATTAAACCAAGAAAAGAATTTAGGAAAGTTTATTCCAAAATGTTGAAAAAGTATGAAAAATTCGAAAAAAGTGTATTATATAAATGAGCAAAAATTAAAGTCTTAATAAACATCAACCATTATTTAAGCTTATAGATAATCGCTTGCTTAATTTGCAATTAATATTATAAATGATGATTATTTATTTTCTTTCTATGAACATTATTAAAGCTAAATCTTTAATATTTCAATGCCAAATATAATAAATATGTTAATGGTAAATATAAAAAATCCCAAAAAATTAGTAATCTGGATAACATTAGGTATAGTTCTTCTATTGATAACAATTGTATGCGGATTAATAGTTATGAATACATCACAGAATCTAAATGAAGGAGGATGAGGAATCTCAATCTTTTGGTGCACTTATCCATTATTAAATTGAATATTTTAAAATTGAATGACGTTCGCAATAAAATGTTAGTTGTGAATTGACAAGCTCGGCGCGAGCATTATTAAAATAAAGCTTTCAATGAATTATGGAACATCGAGAAAAATTTTATATTATAGATAATATTTGACATATTATTATAATTATTATTTAATGCAAAATTAAAAATTCTTAAAAAGATTTAAACCCTCTAAAATTAAAAGAGTGTAAATTTGTGAGATGTAAGTAAAAATGTCTAAGGAAATACCTGAAGCAGTAAAAGAGTCTTTGCGCGCAATAGGCCTAACTGACTATGAAATTTCAATTTATTTAACTCTAATAAGTAAAGGTCCAATGGATGCTAGAGAACTTTCAGAGGCTTCTGGAGTGCCTTATTCTCGTATATATAATATATTAACGCAATTAGAAAAGGAGAAAATGTGGATAATTAAAGAAGAAGAGTCCAGACCTTCAAGATATTTCGCAAAAAGTCCTGATGAAGCACTAGTCATTGCCAAGAAACAATACAACGATAATTTCGATGAACATTCGAATAAAATTATACAATCATTAACTCCAATATATCAATCTCATGATACTCCAATAAAAGTAGCCTTATACATCCATCGGGGGAGAGATGTTTGCATTAATAGAAGTTTGTCTCTAATAAATCGAGCTAAAAATTCATTATTTATTGTTTGCCCTAATTATGAACTCATGGACGTTTTTTATGAAGATGTGAAGAAAGCTAGAGCTAGAGGCGTGATTAACATAAAAATATTGGTGGAAGAGAGAGCCTTGAATGATAGAGAATTTAAGAAACTTCTTGAAAAGTATGATGAGATTTCAGAAATTAGATCCAGAGATCAACTGTTTGGAACTTGTATTGTTGTAGACGAGGGTGAAGATGCCTTCATTATTTTAACTCAGAAATTCTTTAAAGGTTTGAGCTATTTTGGAGCATTAACGGATCATGTTGCCTTTGGTCCTGCTGCAAATTATTATTTTGATTACTTATATAAAACTGCTAAACCTATTGTTTTTAAATGAGATTTAACGATAAAAGGCATGTTAAATCTTAATTTAAATTAAAAAAAATTAAGGATAACATAAATCCCAATCTGGATGAAAATAGTGGATTAATTCCATCATCTGGTTATATCCTTCGGTAGAAAAATATTTTTTAGGGCAATGATAGTTGTTATTTTCGAGTATATCAAAATGAATGTGAGCTCCATCGCCAAATTGAAGAAATTTTGCAATTACATCTCCTTTCTGAATCCAATCACCCACGCTAACATTAAAAAATGAAATCTGTTTTTCTCTATTCTCTTCGATTGTGGTCCAAGGTTCAAAGTTATAACCTAATACCACGCTCCTATTAAATCTGACCCAAATCCGCACGTGATATATATTTGGGGGATTTTCTTCATGCCGTTCTATTTCAGTAACTAACCCTGGGGCCATGGCTAAAACATCAGACTTGTTTTCGAAAAAAAAATCAATTCCACGATGCTCAAACCCCCAAGGACAATCATTATTCTCACTATATCCTTCATTAAAGGCTCTGATGTCGCTAGTATTTTTAAACGGCACTCCCATGTAATTCAGTTTCTCACTATAATATCTGTCTCCTGGATCGAAAAAAATATCAATTCTATTTATGCCATACAATATAAACGAGCCAACTACAATCAGAAAGAAAAAAACTAATGTTAAAATAACATTCTTTCTTGCCATTATTCTCAAGCTATGCTTTGAATAGGAAACTAATTTAATGAATTTAAATTGTAAAGCCTATAAAAAGATTTAGTAAAAGAAATATGTAATGTTAGAAAATTCCAGTTATTAAATATGATGAAAGATAAAGTTTAATGATGGTTTTTTAAAATTATCTTGCTTTAAAATATCACTCATCTTAGCCAACTACTTTTTTAAATACTCGCATGAAATTTTCTCCACTGATTTTCTTGATTTCATCAATGCTATATCCCCTCGAAAGTAAACCCTTGAGAAGATTAGGGAAGCTTTCATAATTTTCAAAACCTTGCATTTTTGCAAGAAAACTTGCCTTGTGTTCTGGTCTAAAACTCAGAACGCTTATGAATTCATCAATTTTTTTAGCAACATTATCAGGTAAAGAATAGCCATAATAATCAGTTCCAATTCCAACGTGATCTATTCCTAATAAATCAACCAAGTAATCTATATGTTCTAACCAATCATTAATAGTCGCTTCGGCTTTATTAGTAATAAAACCAGGAACTGCCAATACTCCCACGTACCCTTTTTTCTCTGCAATTGCTAAAAGTAAATCGTCATTTTTAGCTCTATCATGGTCATTAATTTTCTTAGCTATCGTGTGTGTTGCAACAACAGGATCCTTAGAATTTTCTATGGCATCCATGGAAGTTTGAGACCCACAATGAGACACGTCTATTAACACACCTAAATCATTAAGTTTCTCAATCACACTCAGCCCGAATTCCGTTAAACCACGATCTTTTCTTGCAGTACATCCAGTTCCAATCGTATTTTTGGAATTATACGTTAATTGCATCACTCTAACGCCTAACAAGTAAAAATATTCAATCAAGGAAAGATCTGTTCCAATGAATCCTAAATCTTGAAAGTTATATATAATACCTACTTTGTTTGATTCTTTAAGCGCTTCAAAATCATCTCCTTTCAAAATTTTTACAAAAAACTCTCTTCGATTATCTATCATGTAGGTTAAATATGCTAAATTATGTTTAACACCTTCTAACGAATATGGTTTCTCGTGGATCGGCCCCAACGTCCAGCTAACGCATTTTACACCCGAATTTTTCCAGGCATTTTTTAATTTTTCAAAATAATCATTGTCTTTTACGACTTTTATTGCAAATTCTGCTATTAAATCTTGAACAATTTTAAATGGGTTCGTCTCACTTGATAATAGTTTGTCTGCTATTTTAACAAAATAATCTGTCCATAAGATCGGTCCATGGCTTAATGTATCGACCACGATAGTATTATCCATTATTTTTCTTAATTTTTCCTCATCATTCTTCATTTCAATATCATCATTTCATTTCATTTTATTTTAAATAAATCATGAAAGTAATAAAATATAACCTAATTCTTTTAATTGGAATAGATTATAAATTGTCCCAATATAAATAAAAACATCTTTAGAAATTTCTTTTTAAATAAAAAAGTAGATAAAAATTCTCACTTTAAGAAAGCTTCTTTTCCTAAATAAATAAATAATTCACCTAATTCAAAAAGAGTAAGGGGATATATCAATTTTGCCATATCATGCCTTAATTCTTGTTTATCTTTTCCTGATGTGATCAGTTTCTTTATATCCTCAACATAATCATCCATGTTGAGAAATAAGATCTCTATTTTATCCGTGCCAGTAAGCTCTTCAATGTCTTTATCTAAATGTTTCTCGATTTGGTTTAATAAGCCTAACTTTAATTTTGGATTTAATTTATATTTTGAAATAAGGCGATTCATTTCTTCAAGGATTATGTTCAATGTTAAATTCCAGTCTTTATTTTCCTTGTAACGAGGTATCAATATCTCGCTTATCATGATCTCAAAAAGAGTAGTTGGCGCTTCCTCGTCAAATTCAACTTCTAAACCAGAGCTTAACTTAATCATTTGAACCAATTGTTACCTCAACTCGTATTTGTTTTATTAATTAATTATTGCTTTAAATATATAATAACATTTTTTTAAATTTTTTCCATATTTTAAAAAAATAGATTAAAAATATAGCATGCTCGATTATTTTATGTATATGTTAAAATCTGATTCTTGTTTTCTCAAAAATAGTAAAATAAAACATTGTAATATAAACTAGGAATATCTTAAATCTTAAATTTACCAAAAATTTCATGTATATTTTATTTGAGGGTTTAAAAAGTTTTATCTCCTCTCTTTGGTTGGTATTCAGTAAAAATAGAAAGAAGGAAAAATCGGCCACCATGATATTTACTCAAATACAAAAAGAGGAGACGTATTTATCTAATAACAGGGTTAAGGGTTGAGGTATTTACCGCCGGGGCGGATTTAGGTATAAGAATATATTTGCATATCATGGTAAACCGATCTTTTATTAATATTCGAAATAATGTTATCAATAATCATATTTAAATGTATTCATTTTTGTCCCGCGAAAAAATGGAATTTAAAAAAGTGGGAATGCAATACCATTTTCTTGTAAAAGAAATGTCGTTCATTATTAGAAAGTTAATATGAGAAATGTAAATTGGACTTACTTCTCACCATTGTTTATAAGTAATGTATTTCAAGTCAAGAATGGCAGTTATTTTTCATTTATAAAATATATAATGAACACGAATCTTTATTTTAAATAATTTTAATAAAGAATTCTTGAAAATTTATATTCTAATTTTGGAGAAAATCTAATTCTTGTATCTTCTCTTAACTCCATAAAAACTTTTTTAATGAGATAATTATCATAGGATTTTTTAAATTTCTTAAGCACTTTCTTAAATTTGGTTTTATCAACATGTATCGAAAATGAATTCTCACTTAATCCCTCTAAATAACTTAAAATTTTCTCTTTAACCATTCGCTTGAAATTTTTATCGTAAAATCGAGCTATTTTAACGCCTAAATATTCAGTACATAGAATCTCTGGGTTTAAGATCTCTGTATAATATACATTTCTGTAGTAATAATAGCGATATGGAGTCCTGAAAGTGCCCCTTAAATGCTTTTTGTTTGGTTTAGAAAAGTATAAGGCAAATAGCTTAATCAAATTTTTTGCTTTTTTTTTATGTTCCAAATCAATGTAATAAACTCTCCCTCCATACATTCTATGCAAATATACCTCTAAGGGACTAACTTTAATGTTTTTTCCATTTTTAGGAATTTTAAAATCAATCATACAGTTTCCTTTAGCATGAAGTAACCATAGAACGTGTATGCCCTTAGAATTATAATCTTCTGTTCTTTTAATGAGTTCTTCTATTTTTATATAAGAACATTGTATCTCTACTGCTACCTTCTCTCCATCCTTTAATTCTAAGAAAATATCAGCAAATCGGCGACCACAAAATTTCTCTATTTTATAATCTATAATTGACGCATTATTTTCCAAAAAATATTCTAACACTAAATTTTTCAAGGTTGAATGGATTTTTGATTCAGAAGCTTTTTTATTGACTTGAAGCATTTCCACTTTCAAAAGTTTATAAATTTCTTCTTTATTTCACGAATATCTATCTTTTGGATAAAAAATATTAAAACTAAACTAGTTTTTTTATTTTTTTATTTAAATATGAATATCGATATAAAAAATCAATAAGGTGTACCTAATTATAAACTTAAAATTCTATTAAATGATTGAGAAAACATGGTCGATAAGCATAATCATAGTTTTTTTGGAACAACAACAGGATTAACCATTCAAAGTTCTTCTAAAAGAGAACCCTTCATTTTCATAAAATGCATTCAAAAGAAAACTGATGGAACGTGGGAAAAACCTTCTAAAGGGGAAGGAAAAACAATCAAATGTAATCTAGATGAAATGGTCATGATGTTGTTAGTGCTCCAGAGAAAAATGAAAGAATGGGTGAGCATTCATAGCTTTAGAAACGATAAAACTCAAATTTCATTCAAATGGGCAAATAATGAAATGGATAAGTTCTGGATAAGGATTGGAAAATATTCAAAAATGTTAAATATTGCCCAAATCGAAATTTTTAAACTTCTGCTTGAACACATGATTAAAGAAAAAATAGAAAATGCTACAACAATGAATTTTGATGATAACAAGAAGATAACACGAGCAAAAGTTATTAAAGAAAAATCAGATGATAATTTTGTAGAAAAGAAATCCTTGATTAAAGTTGAAGAAACAATCATCCATAAGGACAAGAATTTAAAAAAAATAGAAGGCGCAATTAAGAGAGAAACCGAAAAAGCTCTTTTGATCAACATGAAGGGGGATAAGGAAATATGGCTCCCAAAAGCCGTAATCAAGTCAAAATATCTCCCCATTAAGTATGATATGCAATCCTTCTTGGTTGATGGATACTTCTTAGAGAAGAATAAAATCCAGTTTAATTAACTAAAAAGTTAGAATTTCAGATTGAATGAATTTATTATATTTGGAATGAACTTTTCATCGCATATAGTTTTTAAATCTTTATTATACTCTATCATCTTTCTAGTTGATTCAGGATGAGATAAGAGTTGGACCTCGCTTCTATCATCTCTATCCCATAGGTAATATGGGACATCTTCATAAGGTACTAATCTTTTTACTTCTTCAACCCAACTTTTAGGTAAAGCGTTTTCTAGCTCGACATCAAGCATTCGAGCTAAAAATAAGGTCCAAGCTCTCGCTACAACGGTCATTAGATATCCTCCCCCTCCCACGGCAACCCACTTATCTTGGCAATAATCTCTTGCGCAAGTCCTCATGGTCTGAGCAATATCCCGATAAACTGATATTGATAATCCCATTTGAGTAAGGGGGTCATTATAATGCATGTCTGCTCCTAATTGAGTTATCAAAATATCAGGAGAGTATGCTTCAAGTAATCGAGGAACGCAGTAACGGAAAAGCTTTAAGAACATTCGGTTATTAGTTCCTGGAAGCAGAGGGAAATTAATTGAATAGCCCTTTCCCTCGCCCTCTCCTATTTCATTAACATTTCCAGATCCAGGGAATAGAAATTTTCCACTTTGATGAAATGAGATTGTTAATACGTTAGGATCATCATAAAAAAGCCATTGAACGCCATCTCCATGATGACAGTCAATATCTAAATATGCTATTCGAATGTGCTTATTTAGCGTTTTAAGATGCTTTATTGCAACAGCAATATCATTAAATATGCAGAATCCAGACGCCTTATCTCTCAATGCATGATGCAAGCCTCCTGCTGGATTAAAAGCGATTGTTATATCATTGTCTCTCCAGACGAGATCTGCAGCCATTATTGATGCACCACATATTAAAGCAGAAGCCTCATACATTCCTTTAAAGATCGGATTATCTCCAGGTCCTAACCCATAAATGTAAGGTTTGATATCAGGATCGTTAGGATTTTCACTCAATCTTTTCACAGCGTCAACATAATCTGAAGAATGGACTCGTTCAATTTCTTCTCTAGTAGCCTGGCTCGGTTCCATTATCTCTAATAATCGATGTTTTAAGAGTCCTAATTTTTCCATTAAACTATATGTTAAAGTTAACCGTAATGGTCTTAATGGATGTTGCGGACCAAAATTATAATCTGTAAATTTCTGCGTATATATCAAACCAACTTTGCGTGCCATTGTATTTAAAATAAA
Source organism: uncultured archaeon (assembly GCA_964538145.1). Taxonomy (GTDB): domain Archaea; phylum Asgardarchaeota; class Lokiarchaeia; order Sigyniarchaeales; family SOKP01; genus SOKP01. Next base: position 14,007 of record CAZIEC010000007.1, on the reverse strand, counting down.
AATTATAACTAAAATAAATCTTTTTCATATATTCTAAAAGTAACAAGAATTCCTTAACAATGAGATTAAATGATTTAAGAAGAATAAATTTGTTTCTTACCAGAATATATTTAAATTAATTTTACATATTTAAAATTATTTTCAAGCTTAGTTTGGATTTTGATTATTTCAATAATAATTCTCGACTCTATTAATAATGAGCATTCAGCATGTTTTATTTCATATTTTTTAAGTTAAAAATTTTCCAAATAATTTAATCAAAAATCATCAAAATACAAATAATTATATTTCAAAAGTATTATATTAAGAAATAAGAAAAGTTTTGAAATCAAATACTAACAATTTCTTTTATTAACGATGAGCCAGAGATTTAGAAGATTTGTTGCACGAGTAGCAAAAGACAATGAGTTTAAACCCTTAAAAAATAAGTTGCTAAATTATCTCCAAAAAGAAAGCAAAAATAAATATAAGAATTATCCTCGCTTGTTGGAGCTGATGAAATCTTATTGGCCAAAATATAGGGATGGCTTTAAAATAGCTCATCTCTTACGAGATCATTATGATGAAATATTTTATTTTTATTTAAATACAATCTTCCCATTTAGAAAAAGAGGATTAAAACTTGAGGATGCTGAGAGCCCTACTCCTGTAGATTTTAAACTAATTTATCGCTATCGCTATAATCTCAATGAAATTCAAGCGATCAAGGAAATCATGAAAGAATTAAACATAAATGATAAATTGGAAAGTGTATTAAAAAGATTACTTATTTTTGCCGTTAGCTCTTTTGGTCCAATGATAGAACAAGTATTTGAAAGACCATTTGCTTTTCAATTTTCGAGTATTGATGCCAAGCAACACGATAATGGAGAATGGGAAGTAATTGCTACCATATCAGGAAGAGAACAATAATAACATGCCTTTTATAATTCAATAAAAGAAATCCTTTATTCTTATCTTTTTTATAAAGAAGAAAAATAAACAAGACATGGAATTAATGAAAATTTAAAATTAAATCCCTGATCTGGAACTTCATTTTCCAACTAAATATGAACCTAAATCCATCATTTTGCCATCTCCTTGCTTGACCTTGATTGTGCTTTTTATTCCCTTTATCTTGCGTTCCAAGTATATAATTAAATCCAATGGAATTTGCCTTGCTACTCCTCCTCTATTTGTTATGATAGCAATTAAGTAATCAATGTTTCTAATTACATCAGGAGAGATTAGCTCATTATAAATCCGTTGATATACGTGTGGTTCTTTCTTTTTCATGTCCATCAAATATGAATATGCTTTAGGGTGTAAAACCGCACGCAAGACAAAATCTATTTTTTCTTGAATTGAAATTGCTCTCTGTTGCGCTGCTTCTTTCCTCTTTTGTTGTTCCATTAATGCTTTTAGTTTTTTCATCCTTATTTTTTCTAATTCATATTGGTCCAAATCTTCTTCTTTTTCCCCCATTATTTTCTCCCTTATCTCATTTTCATTTATTTTAAATATACTATTAATTATTAACAATCTTCAAGGCAATCTCTAAGGCTCTGATTCCATCATCCAAATTAACCTTCATCTCTTTATCGTATAAAAAGTTTTGGATCTCTAATTTTAATGGTTCTTCTATTTTCAATGGAATATAGCTTAAACTTTGAGTAATTGGATGCTCTCCTTCTAAGTCAATCCCTTTACGGATAATAATTTCTTGAGTGATAAAGTCAATTGATATTCCTCCATGTTCTCCATTAACATACATTCTTCTGAATTTTGATGGAGTTAACCAATTAGATTCAATGTGGCCTATTGCGGTCCCAAAATCTAATATAATGAATGCCGCATCAGCATGAATGTTATCTTTAAAGCATTTTTTTACTCCAAAGGCATTTTTTATGCTATATTCTCCCATTACTTTTTCTTGAAGATAAATATCATGAATAGATAAATCTAATATCACTCCCATGTCCCAATCGCGTTTTGGAAATAATCCGACCCTTTTTGAAGCAATAGAAATTATCTCACCTATTTCATTAAGATGCTTTATCAACTCGTCAAAAACTGGGTTAAAAAGTTCTATAAACCCAGGCATTATGCGAATATTGTCATATACCTTAAACTGCTTCAAGTCATCCAATTTTAATGCCATTGGTTTTTCCATTAAAATGTCAATACCTTTTTCGGCAAACTTTTTAGAAATTGAAGGAATATATTTCGGAGGCGTCACAATACTAACGGCTTCGATGTCTTCATTTTTAATCAAGTCATCAACGCTTAAATACGTGTTAACATCCTCATATTCCTTAGCAATGATTTCTAAATTTTTTTTATTCGTATCGCACACTCCAACTAACTCTGAAAGCATGAAAAAGTTTCTAACATGCGCCCTTCCGAACCATCCAGCTCCAACGACAGCAGTTCTCTTTTTCTTCATTAAAAAAATTATCTCTTTTTATACATTTTAATAATTCGTGAAAAAATAATAATTTTATCAAGTTTATTTTTGAAAGAAAGTGATTTATCTATTTGAATGAAAATTTTTATTAATTTCTCATTTTCATGAAAAATGAATTACTTAATATTAATTCGATGATTCGAAACAATTAATTTATGATTATTTAATGCGATATAAGAATTGAAATTCATCATGGAAAATTAATTTTCCAAGATCATCATTATCTTTATCTCAAATAACTAATAAGTTAAAAAAAAATGAATATATTCAAAAAAAAAGAATGAATGGTCCCCCCTCCCGGATTTGAGCCGGGGACCTCACGGTACCCGCAGCTGACGCATCTTCATGGGAAAACTCCTCGATGCGCGAACATAGTCTACAGCCGCGCGCTCTAACCAACTGAGCTAAGGGGGGTTTTTTACCTATGTTTTAAAATTATGACTTCCATATAATTTTTTCGCTTTTATAATGATTTTATAAAAAAGTAATTTTTTTTAATTAATATAATGAGATTTATATTAAATTGATTTTATCATATTTTTATTAAGAAACAACTTTATGATTCCCAAATATTTTTTAAGAAAAAGCTAAACTAGATATTTAATCAAATATTTATATAATCTTAATATAAATAAGAGAAATATTTTCTTGTGACATGAAATGAGAGAAGAAATTGACTATGCTGAGGCTTTAGAAGCATTTAAAGATGATCCATACGTGATCATAGAACCCTGGGGTAAAAGTATCGATCATTTGAGATTAACCATAATGGGAAAAGAAGGCACCCCCTATGCAAAGGGAAAATTCATTTTTGAGATAAAATTCCCAGAAAATTACCCATTTTCGCCCCCATATTGCTATGCTGTAACTCTGATGTGGCATCCTAATATTGATTCTTCAATACCACCTGGAAAATTAAACATCTGCTTGGATTTAATTAATCCAGAATTGGTTGGAAAAGTTGACCCAAGTACTGGAGCTTCTGGTTGGGCACCTGGTAAAACATTAGTAAACATCATTGAGGCATTAAAAGGAATGATGCACATGGAACCTCCTTTTTTCAATCCAGGAGATCCATTAAATCACGAGGCAGGAGAACAATATTTCAAATCTCCTAAGAAATTTGAGCAAAAAGCAGCAGCATGGACTAAAAAATATGCGATAGATTAGAACTAAAAAATTAAACGGGGTATCCTTCTTAATTTTTATTATTTAACAAAATGGGCGAATATTATTATTTTTAACAGTTAAATAATAATGGTAATTTAAAATAATAGTAAATAAATTAGATTTTTTTAAAATCCTACTTTTTAATGAATATATTCTTAATTTAAATAATAGAAATAAATTAAAATGACTAATACAGATGAAATTATTACTTTTGATAAGTTTAAGTTAATAATTTTTGATTTAGATGGGACTATCGTTAAACTCAAGGCAGAATGGCACGAATTAAAATCTTATCTGTCCGATCTATTTAACACGAAATATAAAATGGCTTGTACTTTTAAAAGCATATCAGAATGTCTTTCTAAGTTGGCAGAGATGGGCAATGAAAAAGAATTGCAAAATTTTTTTTCCATAATTGAAGAATATGAATATAAAAACATAGAAGACACGGATTTAATAGAAGAAACAATATTTTTTATTAAACATAAAGAGCTGTTTGGAGTAAATAAAGACGCAAAAATAGCCATACTTTCTTTAAACACTCGAAAAACCATACATAGATCTTTAGAAATCGCTGGACTTACGAAATATATTGAATATATAGTGGGACGAGAAGACGTAAGGCATTGGAAACCTAACCCCGAGGGATTGTTAAAAATAATGGCTTATTTTAATGTTAATAGTTCAAATGTAGTTTATATTGGCGATTTAGAAAAGGATAAATTAACAGCAATAAATGCAAATGTAAAATTTTATAATGTAAAAGAAATCATCAAATTAGTTAGAAATTCAAGAAAAATCTAAGCCTATCTTAGATTTTTTAAACTTTACATGTATTAGATTTTCTTAATATTAATCCATTTAAAGGAAAATCTTACATGTAAGAGATTATTAAATTATACTTTTTAATTTCTGATTCTGTTTTTGCTTTTCCTAAGGGAGTTAATGTTAAGATATCATTATTTGTTATGTTTAACGCTTTTAATTTAATTTTTAGATCTTTCATTGATGGCACGTAAGGATTCCAAAATAGTTCTTTTGAAATAGGATGCGTGATCATCCATTCTGACGGATCTAAACGATGACCAATTATTTCCATTGCCTTAAATACATAAGCGATATCGGCATCAAATGGAACAACTATTTTTATGGTCTCTTCTCCTTGAGATTTTCCACATGCCTCACAATTTTCCCGTTTAGAAATCTCTAAATGATCAAAGCGACCATAAATCCCATTATAGTTAACATAAGGTGGATCCATCGGTTCTCCAATGTTTCTTCCGTGTTTTCTAAATAATAATTTCAATGCTTCTTGAGATTGAATGCTAGCTATTACTGAGCTAACCGTTTGAACGGCAGCAATTTTATTGCCTAAAATATTTTCCATATCTTCAAATTTAAAATCGGGACCAAAAGTTTGTTTTATATTATTTTTCCATTCTTGTATTTCAGCATCAGATAATTGCTCTAGCTTTTCAGGTGGTACATTTTCCTCAAAAACTCTTTCTCTTAATTTTTCTAATTCTTCTTGTGCCAATGCCAATAGCTTCAAAACATCATCATCATTATTCATGTCTGGCTTATTTCCATATTTTTTCTCAAAATTTACTTCTGCTTTTATCACGCAATGATTTCGGTTTCTAGGTACGCCTACTAATGTACAAGCAGCCACAAGTTTGTCATCTGCTGGAGGGATTGGGATTAAACATCTATAACACGGAGTTTGGTTCAATATTTCTTCAGCATATTTGTTATCAAATTCTTTTTCTATCTCATTTCGGATTTTTGCTATTACAGGTTCTATTTTCTCATTTTTTATCCTTTCAATTTGTTCTTCTAATCGCTCTATTTCTCTTAAAGCTTCAAAATATTCTGGATAATCTTGTTCCTCAAGCGCCCATAATTTTTGTTCAACTATCCTCTCAATTTCTCTTTCTCTCTTGCCGTACTTGATACCCGAACCTTTTGGAATGATTACTTGCACGTGACCTTCAAACCCAACTGTACCCGCTTCTACTAATGGCTTTTTAAGTCTGATGCATATTTTGTTTAAATCTAATCGAGCATTGAAATTATCTAAGGTTGCCACGATTACATCCGCTTCCTCATACACATCCATGGGCAATTTTTGTAATTTTTTAAAATAAGCATCAATTTTTAAGAATGGATTCATCTCTTTTAACCTCTCAGCTGCAACTTCTGCTTTAGGACGTCCTACATCCGAGGATCTGAATAACATTTGGCGAGATAGGTTAGACGCTTCTACAGTATCCAAATCTATCAGAATTAATTTGCCAATTCCCATCAAAGCAAAATCTTTAGCAACCTCACACCCTAAGGCACCAACGCCAACAATCATCACGCAACTTTTTTCTAATGTTTGCTGATCCCAACCTTCTATTAGCTGTTGACGAGCATACATCCGTGATTTGAAAATTTCCTTATCTTGTCTTTCCATTTTAAAAAAGTAAGTTTTTATTGGTTTATATTATATATATGATAATAATACACATTTAAGTTCTTGCAGTGCTTCAATTGAAAAGATATTTAATAATTTTCATTTTTAGTCTTTTGTTCTGCTCGCCCATCTTTTATTTGGTCATCACAAATTCACCTAATGAATTTAAAAGTAAAGTCATCAATTTTGATGAAGAAAATTTCACACCAAGAATTAATGCGATTAATTCCAGTTCTCCTACTATTAAATTATCATATGATGCAAGATCATACATCGGTTTGAACCCATCCATCCAGAGTGATAATTATACTGGGAGGGGAGTAACCGTAGCAATCATGGATTCGGGCATTCAAGCTAATCATTCTGTATTTACATTCAATGGAATGTTTAATTGGTCTCATAGAATTGTTGCGTTTTACGACGCTTCATTTGAAAATGTAACAAATAATCCTCATGATGTACAATGGCATGGAACTTGGACGGCATCCATTTTAGGAGGAAATAGCTCCACATATAAAGGTGTGGCACCTAATGTTAAATTCTTAATCATGAAAATATTTTATATTAGGAATTCAGAAGTGGTGACAGATTTACAAACCTACGAAAAAGCTGTAGATTGGTTATTAAAAAATGGATATAAGTACAATGTGAAGATTGTAAGCATGAGTTTTGGAGTCAAGCCAGATTCAGCAAATATAGATGAAATAATTGAAATGAATGCGATTACTAAGAAATTGATTGATAATGGAATGTTAGTAGTTGCTGCTGCTGGGAATGATGGTAATGTTCCTGAAAGGAACGGATATGGAACGATTAATGCTCCCGCATCAGAAAGATCTGTTTTGGGTGTTGGAGGTGTTGATTATGATGGTAAGATGTATGAAAAGAGCTCAAAAGGTCCCACCTATGAAAATATAATAAAACCAGACGTGTGTGCTCCTGCCGTTTACGTGTATGGAGCATATCCCAGTCCATTGTTAAATAGCTATGCCTATGGTACAGGAACATCGGCTTCAACACCATTCGTGGCAGGCTTGGCAGCTTTAATGCTTGAAAAAAATCCTAGTTTATCTCCAGAACAATTAAAAAGCATAATATGCTTGACTTCTGTTCGAACAATAAATCCAATTTACATCACGGATAATGTACAAGGATGGGGCGTTGTTCAAGGTCACGCTGCTCTTCAAGCTTTAAATTCACCCGTTAAACTCTTACAAAATTCAATTATTCGTGGAACTTTAAACAACACTAATAGAGCATGTTGCTTGCCTATTGAATTAAATCCCGGTCAATATTACTTCGAATTAATTGCCAATAATAGTCCTACTAGCGTTAACATGTTTCTTTTTAATTCTACGCCAGATAAATACGGAAACCCAATCCTAAAAGCCCATTCGATCAATGACTTTGCAGTTTGGGAAACTTCAAAAAAAATGGGCATTCAAGTATACGAGACAAGTTATTTTTACTTGGTCATTAAATCATCAACAAGCAGCAACATTCAGTTTATAATAAAATTAGGTAATGAATTCATAAATAACGTGTTTGTCTTGATTTTAATTACCAATTTAGCATGTTTAACATTTGTAGTATATTTATTAAAGAAAGTAAAAAGAATTGATGTTGATGGATTAAATAAATATTCATGATTATTTTTTTTCTTTTGATAATTTCTTTAACATTCGCTTTATTTCATCTACTTTTTCCTTTTCTCTTTCCTTTTCTCTTTGCTCTTTAATTTTTTGAGCTTCTTCTCTTGATTTTTTTATCTGCTCCATTAACTCTTGTTTTAATTTTATCAATTTCGTCATCTTTTTTCTATATTTTCTTGCTTCTGCTTTTAACCTTTGCTTGCTCTTTTCTTCTTCTTTCTTAAGAACCTCTTTTTGGGTTTCTATCAACTTGGTTATTTGATCCGTCATATCGCTTACCTCCGATATGGCACTCTTGAGTTTCTCTTCCTCTTCTTGTAAACGCTTTTCTTCCAATCTTTTTCTCCTTTCCAACTCTTGATAAATTTTCTGAATTCGTTCTTGTTCTTCCTTGTATTTTTTCTCTAACTCATCGATATTGGTTAATTCAGCTTTAATGTATCTAACGTGATCTTTCCAACCAATTTCTTCAAACTTGTTAATGGCTTCTCTCAATTTTTCTCGCGCTCCATTAAATTCCTTGATTGATGCCAATCGCTTACCCTCATCAATAAGGTCTAATCCTCGTGCCTTGATCTGCTCTTGTTTTTGCTTTAATTCTTCTTTTTTCATTAATTTTTCTTGTTGCATGCGTCGTAATCTCTCATGTTCTAACCGTTTTTTATTAATTTCCTCTATAAATTTTTGATATTCACGTCTTTTTTCTAACAAGAGTTTTTCTTCAAGTTTTACTTTCTCCAAATATTTCTGCTTTTCTTTCTTAAGATCTTCTATGAGTTCATTTAGATTCTTAATCTCTGGCTCCCAACCGATTTTTTCGGCAAGAACATCTTTTGCCTTGATATAAAGCGAAATTGCTTTATCATAGTCTGGTTCTCTTGTTTTCAAGTATCCCGTGGCTTTTTCTAGCAAATAATATGCAGATTCTCTATATTTAAGGCGTTCTTGGACCTTTTTTTCTCGTTCTCTTAGTTGCTTTTCAATTATGACCTTGCGCTCTCTATCTTGCTGCTTTCTTTCTTCAATTAATTTCTTTAGCAATTTTTCCTGTTCAATTCTCCTTAATTCTTTCTCTTTCTTTAATTGCTCTTCTAATTCCAAATTACTTTTCATTTTGATCAATTTTCTTATCATTGTTTTAACAGAATCAATTGGGTAATGAATTTCGTGTAGGATAAATGATGCTTCCCTGTAGAAATTTATTGCACCATCAAAATCCCTTTCATTCATCATCTTTTTTGCTTGATCAAGAAGTTCAAACGCCTTTTGCCTTTTTTCTTCTAATAATTTTCTCTCTGCTTCTCTTTTTTCTAAATCAATTTTTTTCTTTTGCAACCTCTTTTTTTCCTGTATCAAGTATTCTGCTAATCTTTGTCGAAATCTGGTTTCTTCTTGCTCTTTTTCAATTCTCCTTAATAGTTCATTTTGTTTTTGTATTTCTTGTTTTCTCTTTAAATCTTCTACCTTGAAAATCATTTCTCTCAATGATTCTGTCGGATATTGAATTTCTTTTAATAAAGACTCAGCTTCTTGATATTTTTTTATTGATTCATCATAATTTCCAGCTTTTAATTCTTGTTCAGCTTTTTCAAGCAAGTCAAACGCAAATTTCTTTTTATTCTCTTTCATTCTCATTAATTCTTCTTGCTTTTGTATTTCAATCTGCCGCCTTTTTATCGCCTCTCTTTCCATGGCAATTCGATCCATGACTATTTGTTGAAATTTCCTCTTTTCCTCTTCTTTTTTCAATTTTAATTCAAATTCCTTTTGCTTTTCAATTTGCTTTTCTTGAATCCTTTCTTGAATTAAGTGAATTGTTTCCTTTATGACATTCGTCGGAAAATTAATTTCTCTCAGAATTAATTCCGCTTCTCTATATTTTTCAATTGATTTTTCTAACAATCCACCATTTAATAAAAGTTCTGCTTCTTTCATTATTTTAAAAGCTTCTTCCTTCCGTTCTTCAGCTTGCTTGAGCATTTTTTCTCTTTCAATGAGTTTTATTTTCCTACGCTTTAATTTCTCCTTTTCTAAATTAATTAATGATGATATTTTAGCTTCAAATTCTTTCTCTTCTTTTTCTCTTTTCTTTTGAAGTTCTATTTCTTCGGCGATTCTGGCATCATGTTCTTTCTTTTTGACCCTGATATAATCCATTGACATTCTTAGAGATTTCAAATACTCTCCTGACCAACCAATACTATTGAAAATCTCTAAAGCTTTTTGATAATTAGATAAAGCTTTATCAAAATCTTGTTCATTTAGCAATTTTTCAGCTTCTTCCAGCAATTCAAAAGCTTCTTTCTCCAGTTTACGTGCTTTCTCTCTCAGTTCTTTTTGTTTTTCCAACCTCTCCTTTTCTAATTTTAATAATCTTTTTTCTTGTTCTTGTTTGGCTTTAATTCGAAACATGAATTCCTTATCCGCTCTCTCCCTCTTAATCGCTTCTTCCAATTGTTTTCTTCGAATTTCTTCAATTTCTTTCTTTTTGAATTTAAGTTCTCTTATTGCTTGTTGAATTATTGGAATTTCATCATCCCACTCGATCCAAGCAAAGATTGTTGCCACCTCATGATATGCATTTATTGCATCATCTATTTTGCCCTCATTTACTAGTGTTTTGGCAAGATCTAACAATTCAAATGCCCTTTCTTTTTGCTCCTCTCTAAACTTTAGTTCTTTCTCTCTTTCCAACATGGTCATCTGTTTTGCTTTCATGCGCTCTTTTTCTTTCTTTGAAAGCTCTGCCATGTATTCTTGAAATTCTCTCTCTTTCCTTTCTCTTTCAATCCTTTCTTGCAATTCTTTTTGCTTTCTTTCCTCAAGTTTTTGCTTTTGTTTCTTAATTTCCTCAATTGCTTCGTGGATGATCTTTATTTCTGCATGCCAATGAATTTCTTTAAAGATTTTTTCTACTTTTTCATAAATTTCTAAAGCTTTCTCAAAATTTTCCTGCTGTAAATAAATGTTTGCTTCGTCTAATAAATTAAAAGCTCTTCCTCTAAGAATCTCTTGCTCTCTCAACATCTCTTCTTGGATTCTTTTTTCCTGTTCGGCTATTTCACTTTGTTCATCTTTAATTTTTCTTGATATTAATTCGTTAAACTTGCGCTCTTCCTCTTCTTGTCTTAACTTTTCTTCTAATTTCTTTTGCTCCTCTAATTCTTGTTTCTTGATCCTCTCCTGAAGTTCTAATATGGATTCATCAATCAGGGGAATTTCGCTTTCCCAACTAATATCTTTGAATATCTTTTTCACTTGCTCGTACATTCTTATCGCTTGTTCTAGTTCACCGTCCTTTATTCTTTGTTGAGCCTCATCTAGTAAACTGAATGCTTCTTGTTGTTTTTTAGCCCTTTGCTTGTCAATTTCTTCCTTTTTCTTGAGCTCTTCTTCCTTACGTTTTAATTTTTCTTTCTCTTTTTTAAAATCTTCAGCAATTTTCGAATAAAAGGCTTTTTCTTCTCTTTCTTTCTCTAATTTTCTCTTTAATTCAGCTTGCTTGAATTTTTCAAATAATCGCTTTCTTTCTTTAACATTATTTATAACTTCTACAATTAGATCAGTAGGATACTGGATGTCATCCAAAATATTTTTTGCTTTTTCGTAAAGCACCAATGCATCATCAAAATTATTCATTTTTAATAATTGTCCTGCTTGTTCTAGGATGTCAAAAGCAACTCCTTTATTAATCTCTGCTTCACGCCTCTTTTTCTCTAATTCCTTAACTTTTCTCTCTTTTTCTTTTAATTTCAAATGTTTTTCATAAAGGGCTTTCTTAATTCTTCTTTTAAGCGCTAAATCTTCTTCTCTTCTTCTTAAATTGCGTTCAAATTCCTTTTGAGCAGCAATCTCTTTTTCTCTCTTCTTTTCTTGTATCTTCAAAATCATCTCTTTTATGGGACTTGTTGGAAATTGAATCCCACTCAAAATTAATTCAGCATTTCTATATAGTTCTAAAGCTTTTTCATAATCACCTTCATTTAATGATTTTAAAGCTTGATCCATCAAGCCAAATGCTTTATTTTTATTTTCTTCAATCTCTTTTGAATTTATTTCTCTTCTCTTTAATTCTAATTTTTTAGCTTTGATCCTTTCCCTTTCTTTTTCTAATGCTTCTTCTATTCTCTTCTTGAAAAGCATGTCTTCTTGCTTTCTCTTTTTCAGTAATTCTTCTTTTTTCTTTTCCTCCACTTCTTTTTCAATTTTCCTATTTTTTATTGCATCTATCGTTTCTTTCAATAATCGCAAGTAATCTCCGGACCATCCAATTTTCTCTAAAATTTTAATGGAATTTTTATAATTCGTGATAGCTTTGTCATATTCTTCATTGCTTAATAGTACATCTGCCTCTTCAATCAACTTTAATGCTTTCTCTTGAAATTTCATTGCTTCAATCGAAAGTTCTTTTCTTTTCTCAAGCAACTCCATTTCTTTACGAAGCTTTTCTTTTTCTTTATCTCTTAGCCTTTTAATTTCACCCATGAATTGCTTGAAAGAGATCTCCCTACGAATTGCCTCTTTCATTGTTTTTTCTTTCCAAGCCTCTTTTTCCCGTTTTTTAGCTTCCAATTCGCTAATAGCTTGCTGAATCACCGGAATCTCTTCTTGCCATTGAATTTCAGCAAAAATGTTAGCTACTTCGTGATAAATTTCAATTGCATCATCAAATCTAGTGAGAGAAACGAGTTCTTGGGCCTTATTAAGAAGATTGAAGGCTACATTTTTTCTGCTTTCTCTAAATTTTAATTCTTGTTCCTTATCTCGTAACTTTATCTCTTGTTGCTTTAATTTTTCTCGTTGTGCCTTCATTTCTTTATTAATCTTTTGGAGAAATTCTTTCTCAATTTGTTCTTTTTCTAATTTTATCCTTAATTCCCGTTGCTTTCTTTCAAATTCTTCTCGCTTCTTTGTTTCAATTTCAATAATTGCTTTTTCTATTAACTCAGTTTCTTCTTTCCACTGGATTTCGGTTAAAATCTCTTTAACATTCTTATACATTTTTATGGCATCATCATAATTTCCTTTTTCTACTAATCCTTGAGCATCTTCTAATAACTTAAAAGCCTTTTTCTCCTTTTCTTCTCTAATCTTTTTTAGCTCTTCCTTTTTCTTGACTTCTCTTTCTTTTTCTTCCAGCTTTTTCCGTTCTCTCTCAAGTTGTTTCGCAATTGTCTCTTGAAATTCTTTCTCTGCTCTTGCCATTTCTAAAGCATTTTTGACTTTTTTCTCTTGCTCTCTCATCAATTCTTCTCTACGTTTCTCCAGTTCCAATATCGCATTTTTAATTAAAGGCAACTCATCAGTCCATTGAATCTCCGCAAAAATATCACCTACTTCTTGATAAACCAATATGGCTTCATCTAACTTGCCGTTTTTAATATAATCTCCAGCTTGTTCTAAAAGCTTGAACGCATGCTCTCTTCTCTTGCTTCGATACTCGAGATCATCCCTCTGTTCTTTTATTAAAATTTCTTTCTGCTTGAGTTTTTCTCGCTCTTCTTCTATCAATCTGGTTAATTGCTCTTGAGTTTCTAATTCTTTTTCGCGCCTTGATATCAAGTCCTTTTTTATCCTTAATTCTTCCTCTAAATCTTTTTCTTTTAAATTTTTAATATTTAAAATAGTATTTTCAATATGCGCTTTATAAGGAGCCCAATCTTCTCCCAATTGGGTAAGTAGATTAAGTGCTGTTTCATACTTTCTCAAAGCTAAATCATAATTTTTATCTTCTTTTAAATATTTATCAGCATCATCTAAAACTTCAAATAACTTGCTCTCCATTCTCTCAAGGTCTTCAGATGGACCTTTTAACCTCGATTTTAATTCTTCTAAACTTCTAGAAGAACCAATTTCTAACTCTCTTTCTTTAGTTTCCACAATTGTTTGAATCTCTTGAGTCTTCAACTCTCGCTTCTTTTGTAATAACTCCACTTCTGCTTCTTTTGCCACCTTTTCATTAATGTCCTTTATTAAACTTTCTATTAAGGGATCATGGGACTCTATTCCTATGGAACGCAATAAACCCATTGCTTCCTGTAAATCATTCAAGGCTAATTCATATTTTTGGTTGCGACTATTCTCCTTGGCTTTCTCGATAAGATTGAAAGCCTTTTCTTGTATTTCATCAACCTTTTCTTTATCTATTAGCAATGTTTCAAGCTGGCTATCAACTTGTCTCCTGGTTTTATCCTCTTTTGATTCTATTAGTTCACTCTGCTTACTGCGCAAATTTTGGATTATAAATTCAAATTGTTTTGTCTGCTCTTGCCATCCTATAG
>CAZIEC010000006.1:11296-35766 GCA_964538145.1 uncultured archaeon | reverse complement strand
CACAATTTGGGCAAATTTTGGGTTGAATAAAAGGCCTGATCGTTTCTTGTTCAATGTCGTCGTAATTTGTTATTAATTGTAAATTTTCTATATTAAATATTGTGCCACATCTAGTACATTGAAGAGATTTGGCATCTTGAATGCTATTGCATTTTGGACATCTTGTTAAGAGTTGGAGTCCACAATTATGGCATGTTTCTTCATAATGAGAGACAATAGAATTACATCTCGGACACCTTTTTTGGATAGGACCGGCTAGTTTAACTAATATTTTAAGAATAATTGGAATGCCTAAAATAAATCCGGTGAAACTAATTATGAGAAGAATTAGATTATCAGGGTTGGATACAAATTGAAACACTATAAGAGTTATTATTATTAAAAGAACAATTATAGCTAACATGAAGAATATGAAAATTTTTCTTGTTCTTGAACGATAGCTTTGGATGCTCATCTTTGTTATTTTTTCTAATAATTATTTTTTTTAACATGTTATAATAATCAATTCTCATTATTGAAATTATTCATTAAATAATAAAAAGTTCAAATACATGGATTGTTCGAGATGTTTTAAATCTTTATTTACTTGATAAAGTAAAATGCTCATTATCTTGTTCAGTCTTGCAATATGGGCATATTTTAGTTCCGACTTCTAATAATTCGCCACACGCAAAACATCTAACTTTATTTTCCCCATAAAGAATTTTGGCTTCTTTATTACTACTCTTATTCTCATCATTTTTTCGTCCATTATTTAAAGCCATGGAGATTATTCACGTTATTTTTTTATGATGTTCTTAATATTAAATAATTGCAAAAATTTTTAAAAAATTGGGAGTCCGGTTTTAAACCATGGAATATTTAAAAAAGAATAAATCATAAAATTTAATTTATTTATTTAATTAAATACTCTAAAAGGAAAATATAAGAAAGTAGAGGTTATAAAAAAATGCCCGGTTCACACGGTTCATTAACAAAAGCAGGAAAAGTTAGGCAACAAACGCCAAAAGTTGAAAGAACGGGAGTAAATGCCCAGAAGAAAAGACCTCCAAGAATAAGGTTTAGGAAACTCTATGTAAATAGATTTATTGAAGGTAAATATGGAGGTCAAGCAGATAGTTTGGGGGCAAAACGCGCCACATTTTCTAGATAATTTTATTTTTTAAATTTACTACTTGAAACTAGTAGGAAATACCGATTTTTTTCAACTGATTAATCAGGAGCATTGCTTGTTTATAATAATGTGAAGATTTTTCTTTACTTCTCTCAACTTTATCGTAAAAATCCGTCATTAACATGTTCCATTGAATTGCCCTTTTAATTCCCTTTATTTCTTTGATTGTACTGAACACGCGCTCTTCGATATTTTTTAAAAGAAAAAATGCTTTTCTTGGTTCAAGGCGAATATGAATGTAGAATTCTATTAATTCTAATACAAGATCCATGAATTCAAAAATAAAATCCTCTTGGTCAAAATCAATGCCTACTGAATCAATACCAGCTCTTAGAAACTTTTGAGCTTGCGAAAAATTTCCTTTATCTTTAAATTGTCTTGCACGCAACAAATAATATTTTAACTTGACTTTTGTTGAATTCTTTCCTTTCTCTAAAGCTTTTTTAAAAAAATCCCTAGATGTTGTAACTTGTTCTTTATCACTCAATATTAATCCGAGGTACAGATAAGCCATTCCGAGCATTGAGTCATTTTTGGGTGCATTCTCAACATTTTCCAAGAAATTCACGATTATTTTAAAGTGTTCCATGGCTTTATCTTTATTATTGGTCCTTAAGAAATACTTTCCAAGCTTATAATGGATTTTAATGATGTAATCTGCAGGGATTTCACCGGATTTTGCCACACCTAAAGCACTTTGGAGATAATTTAATGAAGCAGCATCGTTTTTCATTAATGATGCTATTTTACACAATTTAAGCAAGATTTCTACAACTACCTTTCTTTGGCGATTTTTATTAAATATTTTAAGAGAATTAGTCAATAATTCAGTAGCTTCAGCAAATTTATAATTTCTTATCAATTCTTCTGCTTCTATATATTCATTGAGTGTTTTCAATATTTCAAAATTAACTGGTGGTGAATTTAATAGATCATTCCGGATCTTGTATAGCCCTGCTTTAGTGATCTTGCTTTCGTAGTGTAAAGGAGTGAACGGAAAATTATTTTTATCTTCCTCAAAATTATCTTTTTCTAGCTCAATTTCTGGATGGAATCGAATATATTCATTTTGACTTAATTTTGAATTGTTTATTATTTCTATGAGTGAATTCAAAGCCATTCTTGAGAACTTGATCCAATTTTCAATTAGAATATCAAAATTTATGTTGATATCGTTAAAAACGGCTGCTAAAACATAGGGCGCATAAGAGTCAAACATTGAGCGAAGAAAAATTTTCTCAATCATTAAATCTTTAAAATAAGTTAAAAAACCTTTTTCGATGATGAAAAATTCTTCCATTATTTCATTATTTGAGAAAAATAAAACTTCAGAAACCCTATTTTTAGGGACTCCATTTCTCAATTCATTAGGCAATTTGAATGTAGGCGATAAGTTTGTTTTTTGCAAGGCTTTTATCACTTTATTTAAAATGTCAATATCATATTGTTTGAATTGATCTTGGTGGCTCATGATTGAAATTCTAATTCGATTAATCCATCTACTTTCGTTTTCATTCTTAAATGGTTCTGGAATTAAATCTAGGATTAAATTGTTCATCGTTGTTGATTTTTCATTAATGGGCAAATCGTGTTGTAATCGAGTTTTTTCAACTAAAAACCTCAAATATTTCATGAAAAGCGTTAAACTTTCAATTGATCTTGCATTCAAATCCCATAATTTAAAAGCAATTGAAGCTCGAAAATTAGATAATTGAAATGGAATGCTTAGTTGAACATTTAATGTTATGGGAATTTTTATCGTTAATACTATTAAGTTATCTCTGTTAATGCTATACCTTAAAAAATCGGAATATGCGCCATCAATTCTCCAACCATTTTTTTCGAATTCTCTCTTCAAGGATTCAATTTCAGTGCTAGTAAATGGTCTAAATGACATTTATAATGACTTTTAATTTTTTTAAATTAAAATTTGATGATTTAGAAATATAGTAGTTTTAATTAATATAACATTTTTCTAAAGAAATAAAACTATATCAAATATATATACGCATTACCATTTGAAAATTATAAGCATTTAAAATATAAATTATTAAAATGGATATTTCAAAATTCAACAGCTTGTTGAAAGAAAAGATTACAAGGGCAAGGTTATACGAGAATAAAGAAGAAATTGAGAAAGCTGTAGATGCGTGGATTGATGTTTCAGAATTAGTATTACGTTTTTCTAAAGTAAAATCTTTAGATGTTTCATATAGGTCCATGTTAATTAGAAAAGCAGAAGACATTATCAAGCACATAAAATCATTAAAAGAAAAAGTATCGCCAATTCAAGTATCATCCATTAAGGAGGAAGACTTAGGTCTTGATCTCGAAAATCCTCCTTTTTTTAATGATGCATCCAATAGATTAGATGATACGCTTGATTTAAAGAAAAGTGTAAATGTACAGCCTAATGAATCAAATGACCAGGAGGGGATTACATCTCCAGAAAATGTTAAAATAAAAGAAAAATCAGAATTTCCAAACCTTCCAAAAGGATTCGTGGAAATTGAACCTCCAAAAGATTTTAAAATAATTACTCCACACGATAGAGATTTCATCAAAAAATTGATTTCACCTGAAGATATGGATGAGGAAATAAATCAAACCCCCATTGAATCAACTAAAAATAACATAAATTTTACTCCAAAGGGCAATATAATGCAAAAAACAAAGAATATAGAATCCTTGACCTGTTTTGCTTGTGGCGGTAAAATCTCTCCTAAAGATCAAAAATGTCCAAATTGTGGAATTAAACTTAAATAAATCAAATTAAAAATTCTTGAATTTATTTGCATCCTCAAGATTAAAAACAGCAAATCTTTCGATTCGACGCCTCTTCAAAGTTTCCCAACCCATTCTTGTATCCTTCAAGCATAATTGCGTTTTATACAACTTCATTAAATCATATAATCGATCACGATATTCTCCCATTCTTATTTTTACTAGCTTGCTAGGTGGTACATTTAAAGTTGTATATATGGCATAAACATAATATTCTGCATTCTTTAATTGTAGATCAATGGCAGCTTCTTTTGCTATTGAATGAGTTGCTTGATGATCGGGATGGGGATTATTATCGCTTGGAAGCACTATTCTATCAGCATCTTTAATAATCTCTCTTGCAAGAGACTTTCCATCTTCTATTCGATTAATTGCATCTTGATCATGAAACTTAAACAAATGAATGTTGGAATCTTTAAATCCAAACGCCTTGGCAACATTTAGAGCTTCTCTCAAGCCAATTTTTCCGATTTCATCTTCAGATAAACTCAAGTATTCTCGTGCTTCTTCTTCTATTAGTTGATTTTCTTTTATTCCCCAAGAAATAAGGGCCCTATTATCCGTAACATAAATAACATGCAAATCATGACCCTCATCAAACCATTTTAAAATGCTACCTCCACATCCATAAATTTCATCATCTGGGTGTGGAGCAAAAATCACGATTTTCATGATCTTAAATAAAACTCCTTTTTTATAAAATTAAGAGATAAATTTAATACTTCTTTCTTTTGTTCCTTTTAAATTTTTCATACTTTTCGATGGCTTTTTCTCTCCAAACTGAATTCCATTTTTTAAAGCCAGATTTCACATATTTTTCTCTATTATAAAAATCTCTGCAAACCCAATTAAACAGAACAAAATATCGCTTTGCTCCACTCTCTTTAGTTAAATATCTTGATCTTACACCAAGATCTTTTCTCAAGTGTTCCACATATTTTCCTTCTATTGCATCTTGCAATTTTCCATCTATTTTTGCGGGTTCATACTTAATTCCTTCTTCATCAAAATAATTTCTTAATTCATTAAAAATATTTCCACGACATAACAAAATTTTATCTCTCTTCTTATCGAAATTGAGTTGTTCAAGAGCTTCCTTTACTTTTTCTACAGTAACTTTTAATGGAGCTTTATATTTCCATTTTTCTCCCTTAAACAAATCAACTGGCAATCTTTTAAAAATAATTTCGCCGGTATCTTGTCTCATTATTCCAATAAAAGCATCTCCTACAAGATCACCGGTACCGCTATCATCAATTTCTATTATCATTTCTATTTCATTTAAAATCTTATCAATATATAAATATTATAAATTTTCATTGTTTTCGTTTAATAGTAATGTTTTAAATAATTTCAAATTTTATCTTACAAATTATTAAGGATGAATAATTTTATCGGAAAAAATAATCAATTTTGATGGAAAATTAAAGAGATAATATACTTCATGAGGAGTTTTACATGAACTTGGAAATTTTAATCATTGGCAATGAAATTCTTATTGGCAAAACTTTAGATACGAATTCCAATTGGATGGCAAAAAGGATTGCAAAATACGGACATAAGCTTAATAGAATAACAACTATTGGTGATGATGTTGATATCATTGCAAATACATTGAAAGAGATTTTAAATCGAAAACCTGACGTTTTGATCACATCTGGTGGATTAGGTCCAACTTTTGATGATATGACTTTAAAAGGAATTGCTAAAGGCTTAGGTAGAAAATTAGAGTTAAATGAAGATGCTTATAATTCCATAAAAAAAGCCTATGAAAATGCTTATAAAAGGGGAATCTTAAAACTCGAAGGAATGACAAGAGAAAGGGAAAAAATGGCTTATTTGCCAGAGGGGGGTATCCCATTGCCTAATACTCGAGGTACTGCTCCAGGAGTAAAACTTCAAGAAGAAAATACAACAATCTTTATCTTACCAGGCGTCCCAGCAGAACTTAAAGCAATGTTCTTGAATGTAATATCTCCTTTCTTGAAGAAAAAGAGGGGCAAGTTTGTAGAAAAAGGTTTCACGTTTATGGGAATTGGAGAATCTCAAATTGCTCCTTATGTGTCAGAATTAGAAAACAAATATCCACAATTATGGATCAAGACCCATCCTAAAATAGGTTTATCTATAGAAGTAGAGGTTTCAATAACGGCTTTTAATATTAAAAATGGTGAAGAATTAGCTGAAAAAGCTCTAAATGAGTTGAAAGCAATTGTTTTAAAGCTTGATGGAAAGATAAAACAATAAAAACTCTTTTATAAACCAATGTTTTGATGCCACCTTGCGGGTGGATTTCTCAATAAGCAATCCACTTAAGTGTTTAATGCTTATTTCATTGACATCATTACAAATTCGAAACTTCTATATGTTCTGCATCTCTTGCTATTTTCACAAGTCCAGGAGTTTCTTTTTTAACGGTTCCAACGACCCAATTTGTAATATGAGCGCTATTTAGTGAATTTACGAAATCTTCTACATTAGATTTATCAACAGAAAGCAACATTCCACCAGCAGTTTCGTGAGCCTTACATTCTTCATAAGCATACCCCAGTTCATTAGAAAGTTCTCTTGCTAATCTAATGTAGGGTATTTTTTCAATTGTGATTGAAAGCTCAGAATTTTGGAGTAATTCTTTGGCATGTCCTCCTAATCCAAAACCAGTAATATCGGTCATAGCATGAACAAAAGAAAAGTCGTCATATGAATGAATAACTTTTACAACATCTCGATTTGATGTTGTCATTACTTCAATTGCTAAATCAATTGATCTTTTAATTTCTGATATTGAATATGTTGAAAGTTCTTCGGGAAAATCCTTTAAAATTCTGTATGCTGCCATTATAGCTTGTAATCCTATAGGTTTAGTTAAAATTAGCTTATCACCACTTCTTACTCCTTGTTTTTGTATGATATCACTTTTTTTAGCAAATCCTGAAGCCTCTCCACCGATAAGAGGCCATTCAGAATAAATTGTATGACCACCTACAACTTGAGAATCAATTTTCTTCTCCATGAAATTCTTTATACCCTGAAGAATTCCTTCAGCAATCTTTAATGGGGTTTTTGTTTGAATTGCTAGAAATACAAGCATTCCTGAAATTTCTGGTACATTCATAGCAAAGATATCATTAGTTACATTACAAGCAGCAATTTCGCCCTGAATTTTTGGTTCATCTACGATTGGTGTAAAAATATCGAGATTTTTCACCATTACCATATCACTAAAAGGTATGGGTATTATAGCTGCATCTTCAATGTCCAATGAGATCCCAGATTTTTTTAAAAGACTATCCAAGTTATCTGGACCTAGTTTACATGATCATCCATGAATTTTGACCTCTGCTGTTAACCTATATTCCAAATCTTCTTTCATCGTCACCTCACGTTATTATTTGATTATTTAAAATATTGGTTTTATAACCATTATTCCATGAAAATTTAGTTCCATCCTTAAATTCTAATAAATAATATAATTATAAAAAAAATATAAGCATGTATTCTAAGAAATATAAATATCTACTTACAATTATTTCAGCATCTCTAAGAAAGCTTCAATTCTTGTTTTTAATTGACCTTCATCATCAGAAGAATAATCCGTGGAGATTGATAACACGGGAATTCCAGCAGCTTTTAAATTCTTTTCTAATTGAATGGATTCCATTTCATATGGCTGGCAAAAGCTTAACGTGTAAAAAATGGCGCCATCAACCTGGAATTCTTTTATTAACTCAAGAATATCTTGTTTTCTATTATCATTAGGTGTAAAACAAGCACAATTTATGCTCAAGTATCTTTCGGCAATGATTTCAATCAAATCATCGAGAGAATTGCCATTGAACTCTTTAAATTCAGATTGGAAATATCTTGTTCCCGTGCACGTTTCTTCTGCCACTATTGCGGCTCCCAGTGATTCTATGATGTGATGTATTTTCCAATTAGGAATTGCCATTGGAGTACCACTAATTAATATTCTTTTTGTTCCTTTTTCAAAAACTCCAATATTATTTTTAACTCTTTCTTCCAACTCATCCGCTAATTTTCCAAGCATTTCAATTTGGCGATCCGGATCATCATAAAAAGCAATTTGAGATACCAATAATGCGTCTTTTCCGGAAATTGGTACTGGATCAGCTTTTCTAGCTTGATAAATTCGTTTTAATTGCTTTCTTTTTTCTGAAAATTTTATCATCCATTCTCTAAGTTTTTCAACGGTTAATTTATTTCCCGTAATTTCCTCTAGCTTTTTTATTAGCGATTTGATCTCCTCTATATAATGTTGTCTAGCTTGATCTCTTTCCTTATACTGTGGAGTTTCAACCACGTATATTGGTTTATGCTTGTTAAAGATTTCCCATGCTTTTTTCTTTCCATCACAAGTAGTTTCTCCTATCAAAAGATCGGTTAATGCATAATAAGGACATATTCTTCCCACTAAAAATCCCAAAGCTGACTTTATTAAAGCGCAAATATTCGTAGGCAATAACTCTTCTGATGCATAATTTGAAAAATTGGTCCCTCCACACAATCCTACACTAATTGCATCAAGGGCAAATATTATTTCATCTGGAACATACAAGCAAAATGTACCTATGATCTTTTTGCCTTGATCTTTTGCATTTTTTAACTCATTAACCCTGATTCCGTGAATATCTCCCACTACCATGTCCCAAAAAGCCATATTTTTAGGCCTATTTTTTTGTGAATTAAGATAAACTTCTGTAAAAATGTTAGGAAAGGCTTCAAGCAATTGATCGTGCTTTTCAAGGTCAATATTTAATGCTTTCCACATTGGATACCAATCATTTTTTTCGCATCCCATATTTCCTCACGTGTAGTTTGTTAAGTAAGTTGAGTAAAATAATGAATTTTATTTATTTAAGTTATCGAATTCATTTATCGAATCTATCGATAAACCAAAATAAAAAATTAAAAACACATTTAGAATCATAAAATAAGATTTGAAATGAAAAATAGACTTTTATCGAAGCCACCTTACGGGCGGAATTCTCAATAAAGCGCTCTAATTTTTAAGCTTTATATCATGGACTTCGTTAATATTTTATTACTTCAACAAGTTGTACATTCTCAGAAATTCTTATTTTTGGATTTCTTCTATCTTTGGTAATTTCACCAATTATCCAATTTTGTACTCCATTATTTTTTAATTTCTCAGAAAATCCTTGAGCATGATCCTTATTTATAGAAATTAACATTCCACCAGCAGTCTCAGGCATTAATAATTTTTCAAATTTATATCCAAAATCAAGTGCTAATTCTCTTGTTAATTTAATATAAGGTATGAGATTTATATTAGCAGAAAATTGTGAATTTAGAAGAATTTCCTTTAAGTGTCCTGCTAATCCAAAGCCACTTATATCTGTCATTGAGTGAATAAAAGATAAATCTTCATAAGAATGGATTATTTTAACGACATCTTTTAGAGGAGTTGTCATCAATTTAATGGATAAATCAATTGAAGTTTCCAATTCATCATGGCTATATTGTTCTAACATTTCAATATTAGTTTTTTGTAATCTATAAGCTGCCATGCTGGCTTGATTACCAATAGGTTTGGTAAGTATTAATAAATCATTTTCTTTTACATTATTCTTTTTGATAACTTTATTCTTATTCAAAAAACCAGAAGCTTCTCCTCCTATCAATGGCCATTCACTATATATTGTATGTCCACCTAAAATTTTGGAATTTAACTTCTTTTCAATGTATTGCTTAATTCCTTGTAAAATTCCTTCAGCAATTTCTAAAGGCATGTTTGTCTTCAAGCCTAAGAAGACGAGCATTCCAGAGATCTCAAGAACATTCATAGCATAAATATCATTAGTCACATTTGCTGCTGCAATTTCTCCCATTATTTCAGGCTCGTCCAAAATGGGAGTAAAGATATCGATATTTTTAACTAATACTAAATCAGAATTTGGCACTGGAATTATTGCACTATCTTCGATCTCGCCATCAAGACCAACATTTTTCAATAAAGTGTTTAATTTTTCAGCGTCGACCTTACAATTTCATCCGAAAAGTCTTACTTGTTGAGTCAATCTATATTTTTCTAATTTTTGCATCATTCACCTCTAAATATTTCGTTTTAAATTAGAACTTATTAATGATTTTTAACAAATACGATATATTAATATTTTTGTAATAATTTATTAAAGAATTTAATAAACAACTAGGAATAAATAAAGAAAATTTACTTAATAAATTTCAATAATAAATTATATCAAGGTAATAAAAGATCAATCTTTTTAGAAGTCTTACGAGTGATATTAAAGGGATCTTTATAGAAAATATTTAAGGTTATCTCATCTACTTTCGGATCTGAAAGATTCTTTTTCTTTTCCTTGTTAATTTTAACAACATAATTAAATGTGAATACACTTCCCGATTTTAACTTATTTATATACAAGTAGGTGGGAAAGCTTTCTTCTTTCATGAATGTCAAGTATGATGGGATCTTGAGTGAAATTTGTAAATCTCTGAAATCAACATTACTAGGATTACTTAACTTGAAATTCAAATACATCTTATTTCCAATAGTTTTAATGTTTTTAAAAAGCAGTAAATTCTTAGATTCAATGATATCTTCAAATCTAGGCGAATATAATGTTCCTTCAATTATTTTACCATTTAATTTATTTTTATGGATGAATTTTAGAATTAGATTTTTTAAGTACTCAAGATCTAAATCCATATAAGTTGCAAGATTTTCCAACTTAATCGGATTCATGACTTCTAAATAATATTTTATTTGAGTGTAATATAATTTTTCCAAGTTCTTTTGAACAAAATATTTTAACTTATTAATTAAAAGTTCTTTTGAAGAAGTAAACTTATTAAAATAAGGTCTTACATACAAATTAAAAATCTCATTATCTTCCATATTTTTACCGACAATCCTCTCTATTTGATTTTCATAATCTTCTATGAACGATTGGATTTGTTCCTGATTTATATTGATAAATTTCTTAGCGTCTGAAAACTTATTTTTCTTAATAAAATTATCAACTTTGGCATTCCATTCCGGAAAGCTATCATTGAATTTTTTAAAACCGTCAATTGCTTGATTGATAATTAACTGAATATGTCCTTGGAATAATTGGAAACCCAATTCATTTGTTATGGTTTCAAGTTCTTCTTTAGAAAGGTCCTCACGGTTTTTTATCTTAAGGAAATATTTTATGATCTTATCTTTTAATAATTTAATTTTTTTATCCAAATCACTAAGAAATTCTTGTATCTTAATTTTGGTTTCAACCCATCTTGAAAGGAGACCTTTAAAAAGATCAAACTCTACATTATTTAGTATTAATTCTCGAATATCATCATCCAATTTAAACAGATAACTCCTCATTTGAGTAATTTGAGTGAATTTTTCCTTGAGATCATCATCTTTTTCTCTTGTAAGAATAATTGTATCTATGTCTTCGGGCATTTCATAATTTTTAATGATTTCATATTGTGCTTTAAGTATATTTATTTTGTCTTCGATAATTTTTATTCTGTATTTTAAATCTACAGTAAATTCTTGTTTTTTCTCTTCACATATATCTAAAATAAATCCCTTAATAATGCTTAATTCATCTATTATTTGAATTTTTGTTTCTTCCCAATCTTCAAGTAAATTATAAGCTAATCTTTTATATTCAAAACGATCGAGCTTTCTATTGAAATTTTTAATTTTTTTTAATATATTGCGATAAGTCTTATTTAATTCTGTTTCAACCTCGTCAAATCTATATTCTTTTATGTATGTGTTCATTTTTTCTCTAAACTTAGCCGGGAGCTTTCTAAATTCAACAATCTTTTTAGTAAATAATTCTAGTTCGGAATTTATTCTGAAAATTATATCTTCTAATCCTTTAAAATGATTTTTAATGCTTTTTAAAGTATATATTAGCTCGGTTTTAACATCTGAATCATTCTCCTTTTTCAAACTTTTCTCAAGTTCAATAAATATCCAAACTGCTATTTTTTTGATATTTAAAATGAAACAAATTTGTCTAAGTAGTATTATTGTTCTTTGTCTTTCGCGCCAATATTTAGATTCTAGCTTATATAACATTTTTGTTATTTCATTTTCTATTTCAACTTGATATTCTTCATAAAGCCTTTTCAAAACAATAGCAATGCTATTTCTAATACTTTCAGAAGGATTTTCTAATCCCTCGAAAAGATATTCAAATATTTCACTAATATTAGATTGGGCTAAATGGTATAAAGCGTTTATTATAGTATTTTTTAGATCATTATCCGCAGTATATAATACATTAACTAAATTAGACCATATTTGATCAAAATTATTATGTGAAATGTTCACTAAAGCATCAATAACTTTTATTTGAATTCGATAATCATTTTCTTTTAATAGATTAATTAACTTAGGAATGAATGGAATTATCTCAAAAGACTTTTCTTTCCCAAATTCACCAAATAACCAAATTATAAGTTCTTTAACTCTATGTTCTTCATTAAACAATAAGTTTAAAAGAATGTACATCATTTTATCTTTGGGTATATAAAATAGTCCCAAAATTTTCAATAACTCTGCCGAAGATCTTGCTACATCCTCATCTTCATCCCTTAAATTTAAAATAGTCATTGAAAGAAGTGGTTCAATGCTCTTAATTTTAGTAAAATCTTGATTTAATACTTGCTTGAGTGTTTTAATCACTTGTAATTTTACCTTCCAATCGCTGTCTAAAAGTTTTTCAGCAAATTCTTCAACTAGATTCTGAATTTTGGTTTTTTCAATGTGCAATAACAATATTAAATTTCCAATTATTTTAACTGCTAATCTTCTTACAATCAACTCATGATCGTAAAACCTTGCTCTTATTTTATCAATTGATTCAATAAGGAGATTAGGACGATACATGGATATTTGATAAAGTATCTCTAGTGAAACTAATCTTACCCAAGAATTTTGATTATCAATAATAGGATGAATAAATTTCACTGCTTTTAGAGAAATTGAAGGTGTTTTATCACATATGTGATTTAATAATGAGAGAGCCTTGTATAGGGTTTCAGAATCTACACTTTGACCATGTTCTATAATAGTAAAAAGACTATCCGCAGCTTCATCATAATTCCCATTAATTATTAATTTTTCAATTTTCCTTTCGTCAAAAGATAAAGTTGTCAAGATATATTGGTTATTATTTTAATTTTAATTTACATCACAATTAATTTGAGATTGGTTATTTGAATTTAAAAATGTTTCATTAATATCATGGAAGAATGATTTTTTAAAATTTTACAATACTAAATTGAAAATAAAAAACAAAAAAATAGAATCAAATACATTATATAAAGATTCATTCAAAAAGTTCAATTATTGCATGACCAGGAGTAGCCACTCTTTCTCTATACGTTAATATTCCTTCTTCAACTTCTTTCGTTTTTACTAACCCTCTATCAATATCTTTTTGTGTTATGTAACCTCTTTCTCCGGCTTCAAACTGTTTTATTATATTTCCATCCTTATCTTTAATGTCCACTTTAGTAATTGTTGTTTGTTTAACATCAAAATAAACTCTCTTTCCTTCAATTTTACTAACAGTTGCTTCTGTTATTAAAAGATCTCCACATCTAACAAAAGCCCTCATCTCTATATCAATTTCAATTATCTTGCCATCTCTTTCTCCACTGAGAAAATCTTCAAATAATTTGCTAATAAAACCAAAACTAAACAAGCCATGAGCAATGACGCCTTTAAGTCCTGCTTTTTCTGCTATTGCATCATTAGTATGAATGGGATTAGTATCTCCAGAGACTTTTGCATATCTGCGGAGCAATTCTCTCGTGATTCCATCAAATTCATTTCTAATAATATCTCCAACTTTTAAATCAGATATTTTTACCATTCTTATCCCCTCCTATTTTTAATATCCTCCAGGCCTTACTGCAACAGTTACAGTAGGCTTGCATACTAATTCATCATTCTGATTCTTAACTGTAACGAGCAATTCTGCGAAAAGCACCATTGTTTTTTCTATCAACCATACTTTTCCCCATTTTGCGGTAATTTTTAATTTATCCCCCGGTTTTACATCAACGCAACCTTCCCAATTATATTTATTTCCTGCATGAAGCAGCTTTCCGGGATTTAAAACAACTGGACGTTCTTTTCCATCTTGTATTAATTTCATTCCAATCAACAATTTATAAAGTGCTTTTACGGTGAAATAATTAGCAAATGCATGACATGCCACGATACCGTCCTCTTCTGGGCCAATATATTTAGGATCAGTTATTCCATATATTTTAGCAAATTCTACTAAATTCTTATATCTAACACTCACATTAGCATGACCCGGAACTTCTTTATTTGCTAAATTTTGAATGAGGAATTCAGCATTTTTCTTAATCTCTTCATCATCCATTTATTTTCACTTTTAATTACATTTTTTATTATAATTATAAATTTGACTCAATCAAATTAAAAGTTTAATTAAAGTGATTTTTCATTTCCTTGATAATTATTTTTATCCGAGAAAAGGATTAACATTAGAAAGGATTAGAAATCTTATTTTGGAGTTATTTTTGTATGTGGAATGATTTTTTTATCAGATGATTTGAAGTATTTTAAAATAATTTCGTCTTCAGTTCCATTGAGGAGCGTACATGAGATATGATACTCATTTATCATTTTCAATGAATGAGAATCAATAGGACTAGAATTTTTGACAATATCCATGGTAATATCATTTTTCAATAATAAAGTGTTATCTTTTAAATTCATTAATTCTTGAGGAGTAATTTCTTTAATAAGAACTCCCTTATTCCCGTATATACCATTAACATCCTTTATCAAATAGCAAGACTTTAAATTCAATTTATTAGCAAAATACAGTGTAATGGAATCAGAAGTCACGTCCCAACTATGAGGTAAAACATCATTATTATATAAATATTTAAAAGGTAGAAATAAAATAATTCCTTTTTCAAACTCTTTCAATTCATCAAAATCCTCAGTTAAAAATATTTTATCATATTTTTTTATTAAACTCATCCCATTATAATTCATGGCTAATATTGCTAACCAATGAGAGGGATCATCACCTAATTTCAATTTTTTATCAGCATATCGTATAAAATTTGCAAAAATACCGCCACCAGGGACGATAATTATCAAATCAAGAATTTTTTGCATCATAAGTTCATGGAATTGAGAAATAACATTATTAACTGATTCTGAATCTTTAAGCACACTACCTCCAATTTTAAAAATAGCTCTTTTAGTCATGATCTTTTTCCTCTTTTAAAGCGTTGTAAAAAGCTCCTGCTACTGCAAAGGCGGAAGAACTAACATTATCAGGAATTCCCGTCAATTCTTCATAAGAAAATATTTTATCATAACCTTTTTCTAGTAATACTGTTTTTACAAGAAAATCTGCCGATAGTCCTGTGAGTACAAAATTGAGATTATTTTGGAATTCGGGGATCCTTTTAATTAATTCATCAATAAATAAAGATAATTCCTTTGATATTACTTCTAACTGTTTTTTATAAATGTATTTAGCAATTTTATCTAACTCCGCTTTAGTTATTAAATCTAAATCAAGGCATATTATACGAGCTAACCTGGCATAACAATCTTCTAATGATTTTGACCGATTATCTGCTGTATCATTAATGTATTCTCTTTCTGAAATGTTATTTAGAATTCTATGAATGTCTGAAACTAATGCAAATTTTTCGAAAGAAATTCTCACTAATTTATTCTTATATGGAACGTAATGAGTAATTGAAGGAATGGTCGCTCTCAATCCACCAGTGTATATTAATTCATGGTGTATCAAGCGTTCGACATCTGTCTTTCCTCTAGTTATTGGCCTTGAATTTAAAATTGGGATAATATCGATTGTAGTAGACCCTGCATCAATAAGAATGGCATTTTTCATAAATTTCCCAAGGAAAAGTGCGGTAGATACCCAATTAGCAGCAGCTATTGATAATTTATTGGAGATTGCTTCATTAAAATTGATGAATTTTCCATCAACATTTATAAAACGCATCTTTTCTTTCTTAAAAACTTTTTCTAATGCTGTTAAAATCGTTTGGATCCCTTCACGTTTGGTTCTAAATGCATCGGATAATTCTGCTGTAATTGTAATCGCAACAAAATCAATGTCCTCCTTTTTAATGCCATCTTGAATGATTAATTTATCAATAATTTCATTTAACATTTCGGGAATGGAATCTAATGATTTTTCCCAAAATGGAAAATATTTAATAAAAGATTTCGATCTTATCAAGTTAGAATCACTATATTCCAGTAGAGCTGCTTTTGTATTAGCGCCTCCAATATCCAAACCTAAAATCCTTAATGAAACAGGTCTTTCTTGCATTTAACCTCATCTGTAATGAATAAATAAATTATTCAATTCCACCATACCGAGATTTTATAAATTTAGTTATCTTATCCAAGTTTTCTCCTGTCAATGCATTAGTTAGAAAATATTCTTGATCAGAAATATTTAATTTTTCTTCTAAGTACTTAATTTCTCTTTCACTAGCTAAATCCATTTTATTCATTACAATAACCATTTCAATTTGGCCTTTTTTAGTAAAATTCTCTTTTATTTCATTGTATAAATCTATTTGTGCATCAATTGAGTATCCACAAGCAGGTGTAGGATCAAAAATAAATATGATGAGATCCGAGATTAACCTTAAAGCTAAGATTGCTTGGAGTTCTATGTTATTTCTTTTTGACATTGGACGATCAAGGATTCCTGGAGTGTCCATGCATTGAACTTTAATCGTGTCAAACTTTCTTTTTATGAAAAGGTGACCTAGAATTAATTTTTTAGTTGTAAAGGGATATTCTTGGACTTCTATTTTTTTATTTGTGGAAATATTCTTAACTAAACTGCTTTTTCCTACATTTGGATAACCAGCAAAAACAACGCATGGCAGTTCGTAATCAATAGAAGGAATTTCTCTCAATCTTCCTCTAATGTCATTCAAGTACTCCAATGCATCATTTACTTTATTGATTATGGAAGAAATTCTCCCAAAAGCAGATCTTCTTAACTCATCACCCTCTTTAGGTAATTCTATCTTTTTTAACTTGTTCAAATAATCTCTTTCAAGTTTACTGAGTACTGGTAAGATACCTTGCAATCTACCAAGAGTTTTTTTTAATTTATTAACATCTACTAAGAGTGATGCTAATTCACGATAGAAATCGGGTAATTCTTCTATAATTGGTACGCTTTTTATAATTTTAAGAATTCTACTTATCAATTCTTCAATAGCAACTTTAATTCTCTCAGATTCCTTTTTTTTAGCTTTAATTAAAATGGGTGCATTTTTAGAAACCTTTGTTGAACTCTTCATTGCTCTCTTGAAAGCTATATCTAAGAGTTCTTTTGAGTTCGGCACGTGATAAAACTTAGAAAATGGATTTTTCATGGTTTTGCTGGAAAATAATCTTTATGATTTAAAATGTAGATTAAATAATATATTTTCTTCTTCAAGTTTATTATTTTCTCTTAGATTATAATTACTCTTTACTTAAATTAAATTAGATTATAAAACATTCGTTTAATTAGTTTCTATTTTATTCAAATTTTACTATAAAAATTAACTTTTTTAGCGTTTAGAATTGTATCATTCTTTTAAATTCTTATATTACTGCAAATTTAATTTGATACTTTTTTTAAAGCTCTAATTTGATCAAATTTCATGCGATTTTGAAAGCCTTTAAAATAAATTTAAACAGATGTTTAATAAAAAGGAATCCTATTTTAAAATAAAAATATCATTAATTAAAATCAATAAACTAAAGCGAAAATAAAAAAAAATATAAATTTATTCCAATTTTGATTATCATGTCTCCTAATAAATTGAATGTGGGAATATTAGGCGCAACTGGGATTGTTGGTCAAAATTACATCAAATTGTTAATTGATCATCCATGGTTTCAAGTCAAGGATTTAGCAGCATCTCCTCGTTCAGCAGGTAAAACCTATTCCGAAGCAGTTAAAGGAAGATGGCACATGGATTGCCAAATACCTGAAGATATTGGAGAAATTATGGTAAGAGATGTAAATGATTTTGATTCAATAAACGAAGATATAAGTTTCTATTTTTCTGCTATAACATTGCCTAATAAAGATGATGTCAAGAAAATTGAATTCATGTATGCCAAAAACGATTTTCCCATAATAAGTAATAATTCTGCACACCGTTGGACGCCTGACGTTCCAATGATCATGCCCGAAGTTAATCCTCATCATCTTAATATTATTCCAGTTCAAAAGAAGTTAAGAGGGTTTAAAAATGGGTTCGTGATTGTCAAACCTAACTGTTCAATTCAGAGTTATGTGACTCCCATTTTCGCTTTAGAAGAATCAGGTTATAAAGTTGATCAAGTTATCGTTACTACCCTACAAGCTGTTTCAGGAGCGGGTCATCCGGGAGTTTCTTCTTTAGATATAATTGATAATATCATACCTTTTATTAAAGGGGAAGAAGAAAAATCAGAAAGAGAGCCTTTAAAAGTATTAGGTCAAGTAGGGGAAGAAGGAATTATATTAAATGATTCAATAAAATTTAGTGCTACTTGCACTAGAGTGCCTGTTATTGATGGACATACAGCAAGTGTTAATTTAAAGTTTAAAAAAGGTGTTCCTAACATGGAAAAGGTAATAGAAATTTGGCAAAATTTTAAATCACTGCCACAGGAATTAAAATTGCCTTTTGCTCCAGAAAAACCGATAATTTATTTGCAAGATGAAGATCGCCCTCAACCCAGAATGGATAGAGACAATGATAAAGGAATGGCAATAACTATTGGTAGATTACGAAAAGATAACGTTTTTGATTACAAATTTGTAGCATTGAGTCATAATACTATTAGGGGGGCTGCTGGAGGAGCAATTTTGAGTGCAGAATTATTAAAAGTAAAAGGATACCTAAAATGAACAATTTTTTAAAATTCAAATTTATCCATAGATATATCTAACAAGTATTTAAGAAGAATTATTGATCGCTTCTTTTTGATTAATTCAAGTACTATATTTTTAGGATAAATTAGAAGATTTTTATCATTTTTCAACAATTTAAATAATTTTAGCAAGCGGAGTATGAGGAATCTTTTATTAACTCCTAGGATGAATGAGATAAAATATTTTAATAATTCGCTGTTTATAATGACAATAGTTAATAGTTCATATTTCTCCTTGAAATGGTTGATTCTAAAGGTTCTCGGGTCATCTAAATTAAAATCCTTTAGAACACTAGATTTTAAAGGAGTAAGAGAAGTTAAGGCACCATCTTCGAACTTTAACATCATGGCATGTTTCAAGATGTTAGCTTTTTTCTTTTTCTCTGCTATAATTGTTAAAATATTAGAATTAAATCCTAAACTAGAAAATAATATATTAAAAAAGAAATCTGGCAAGTTCCAGTGAGAAAGCTTTTTTATATTGATATTAAATCCAAAAATCCGTAATAAGAATCTAACTAAGGTATTGCTTATAATAGGATGAGGTTGAACAAACCAAAAATTTTCAAAACTTCTGAAGCCAAAAACAATTTTTTGCATCATTAAACAAAAATCATCTTTTTGTAATGGCAGATCTTGCTTGAATAAATCTATCAAAAACTCTAATAGCGGTTCTAATTTAAAAAAAGAAGCAAAATCAAGTTTAAAATCTCTAATCGCTTTTTTTAAGAACTTATTAGGATCATCTTGTAATTCTAACACCTGTTCTTCATTCAATAATTCTATATACATGTCATGGTCAATATCTCTTTTGGCTTGAACTTTACTATCAAATATTTTCAATGATAAATATAGATCTTCCATTTTAAAAATGAAGATTCCTGACTTACCCTTCATTAATGTTTTTAAGGAACCAAATAGATTGGATAGATTTAACTTGCCATACAATCTAAAGTATTGTTTTAGAAAATGGAATGAACTTGGTTCTGGATAAATCTTAATTAAATCTTCAAGAAAACATTTTTGAAGAAATGATAACAACCTTTTTATTGACTCAAAATGACTTTGATTTTCTAAATTATTATAACTTTCATTTATTAAATCGAGAATTTTTTCATCATAAAGATGAATTGCAGATATTTTAACGCCGGTTTTCTTAAAGACAAATTTTTGGATGTTATCGAATATTTCTTCAATATTTTTTGATTTTTTAAGAAAATGTTTTAAGTCATCTGTATTCATTGGTATAATTCTATTAACAATTCCCGGTTTAGTGGATATCTGCGTGAATGCCATCAATACTTTTTTTCCTTTATCATCACTAGATATTACTATATCTACCCAGTTCAAGTGTTCATCCATTAGTTTAGGATAAAAAATTTCAACGATTTTATGAAAAACATATGCATTTATTTCAATATTAGTTAATGGAATATAGATTTTATCAGTTAATTGTTTAGGTTCTATAATAATTTCAATTTTTGAATTAAATTTTATAAAATCTTCCCAATCTTTAAAAAATTTCTCATTTATCACTTAAAAGACCCTCTATTATCATTTTTTTCTTTTTGTTGAGTTAATAATTCAATTGTTTTTTGGATGAAATTAAGGTTTGGCATGTTATTTTTTCTATAATATTTAATTAGAGAAGCCAAACAATCAAAAAAATTTGGAGGACAGCCTTGCAATTCTAGAATCTTCTTGTTATCATGAATTATTTCCTTTGTTATCTCTTTAATTTCTATTTTTTTCTTAAATAATTTTAAAAATCTCGCCTTTATGGGTACTACTTTTTTTAAATGAACTGTTTTTCTAAAATTATAAGTTTTAGTGGTGTTACAAGCACAATCCCCAAATAGAATAACATTTGTATTATCTTCCGGTTCATCTGGATTTTCACCAATGAGAAACCATTGTTTTTTAATATATTTTAAATCCTTGAATAGGTAAGTATTCATGAAATTGAGAAGATAAAAAGCTTTTTCATAGCATCCGGAACAATAGCGACCTTTTCTCAGAAAAGTATTATGAACTTTTAAATTTTCTAAATCTTTATCACATGATTTAATCTTTAACGTATTTTCATTTAATTGCAAGCCTACTATTTCCATTTTATCAACATTAATGTTTCCTAAATCTCTTTCCATGGCAGAAAATAATAGTTCATTATTCATGGGGTCTAGTCCAAATAATTTTAGAGTTAGAGCATCTACCGCAACGGAATCATTTCCTAAAATCATGATATTTGTTTTTTTTATTTTAGAATTCTTAAATGAAATAGGACCAGCTTTTTCAATTAAATTGAATAAATCATTAATAACCAAAATTGGTTTTTTAATTTCATATACATCTAAAATTTTTTTGGCTAAATCTTTTTTATATTGATCTAAAAATAGATAATCTTTACCTTTTTTTTCTTGTTTAATTATTTTTTGATATTCTGGAGAGATTATCGAGTATAAATTTAAAATGCTTGATGAAAAATCAAATAACGGATGAACATTTACTTGATTAACAATTATTAACTTACTTGAATTAAGAATTTCCTCAGGTATTTTTATAGGTTCTTCAAAATTCTCTAAAGAAATTTCCTTTAAATTATCAGAATGAGATAAATCAATGAAATCTACATTTAAATCTTCAAAGAGTTCTTTATATCCAAAAAATGAGTCCATTCTTTCCCAAGAAAATCCTTTAATTGGAAAGCTACCAACCAAAATTTTTTTAATGCCGAATTCTATGCAAGCTTCAATAATGGCACGGAGTGTTTCCAAATTAACATTAGCAGGATAAGCAAGTGGATAATTCAAATTAATTTTAATAAATAATGAATCATCTTTTTCAATGAATTTTGAAATTCCACCTAATAATTCTAAACCTTTATTAATAGCGTCTCTTGGAGTATTTTCCTTAACAATTGCTATTTTTGATTTAATCATTATTTTCTAAGTCATTAGTTTTTTAATAACATAAGGTTAAATTGAATAAATTAAATAATTAAATAAACTTTTATTACCATTAAATTTGGTGATCTCTTATCGTGAGAAGGACTTTAATAAGAACACCAAAAGACCTGAAAACATTAAGAATGGCTAAAAATCGCCTAGGGATTGATATTGGTTATTCATTAACAAAATTAGCTTGGCATGAAAATGATAACTTATGTTTAGAATTGTTTCCAACAAACGATTTTCTTAAATCAATTGAGGATATCCTAGAATCTTTATCGTTTAATATTAATCAAATTAATTTTACCGGGGGAAAAGGATTTGAACCTTTTTCAGAATATTCAAAATTTTATGATGTAAGGCTTTTGGATGAATTTGAATGCAATATTAAGGGTATAGAATTTTTATATTATATTCAAAAGGGAAAAAATCTTCCCAATTGTTTAATTGTTACTCTTGGGACTGGGACCTCGATTTTATTGAAAAAGAAGGATTTTGCTCACGTGGGTGGGAGTGCTCTCGGAGGTGGTTTTGTTCTAGGCTTAATTGGGCTTATATTCGATATTTGGAATCATGATGAGATAATTAGGTTAGCAAAAAAAGGGCAACGCTTTAATGTTGATCTAAAAGTTTCTGATATTTATAGCTTAAAAGATAACAGGATAACAGGCATTTTTAGAGAATTCACTGCAGCAACATTAGGCAAATTAGCAAAATCATTTGACATTAAAAATGTTAAAAATGAGGATATAATTTGCTCAATTATCAACATGGTTGGCGAAAATATTGGAAGCTTGACCATTCAATTCGCAAATAATTACGATGTTCATGACATCGTATATAGTGGAGGTTTCATGATAAAAAATAGTATTCTTAAAAATACTTTTAAAAATATATGTGTCTTGAATAAAAAAAAATCAATTTTTTTAAAACATGCTGAACTTGCTGGAGCTATAGGGGCATTGATTTCATAAACTTTAATCTTTCTTCTTTACAAAACGAAATGAAAAATTAATAATGAGATAATTTATTTAGGTTTTTTAAAATGGTTAAAAAATTAATTTATAATAGATTAAATTGACTCTGAATGCTTTTTAAGTAAATCCTTGTTAGTCTTACCACATTTAAAGGCTAGTTCAGCGATTATCGCATCTAAATATGTAAAAGCAACTTGTTCAAAAGCAGTTCCTTCGGGTGATAAAACAGCAGTATCTCCATCCGCCTTATCTCGTTTTGAGCGCCCTTTTAATTTAATCGTTATATCTCCTGCTCGACCAATAATAGTTTCTGGATGAGAAGTTATCACGACGATTCCATAAGGCTTTATTGTATTTACATAATTCTTTAATAAAGATACTACTATATCCGTAGTGCCTGAACCTGAAAGAACAATTAAGATATCATCTTTAGTGAGGGCAGGAATGCTGGCTAAATTCGTGACCATGTAAACTTCTGCCCCAAGATGGACCAATCTTGTTGCAAAACATTGCAATATGAAAGCAGATCTTCCAGAAGCAAGCAAGAAAAATTTTCTTTTATTAATCAATCCATCATAAACTAATTCTATAAAATCTTGAGTATTTTTGAAATGCTCCGGCTTGCTGAGATGTTCCATGTTCTCTTTCAGATTGTTCATTATTAATTCCATTGATCGAAACAGGA
This sequence comes from uncultured archaeon, assembly GCA_964538145.1. Lineage (GTDB taxonomy): Archaea > Asgardarchaeota > Lokiarchaeia > Sigyniarchaeales > SOKP01 > SOKP01. The sequence goes on along the minus strand of CAZIEC010000006.1, from coordinate 12,218 downwards.
TTTCTTTTGCTTTTCCATTTACAGTAATTTTTTGTTCTGATTCTTTAGTCATCATGACTCATAAAATTATTCTATAGGTAATGTGATTTATAATCCTAATAGTAATTTATCTTTTATTAATATAAAATATCGATTATCAATTAGTTAATTTTTACAAGCATAAAGTTCTTTTTTTATTAAAATTAAAAATTGTTAAACTTAAAATGTCATTTTTAGTTTAAATGTTGTAGAACTATAATTTGGTTTAGGAAATAATTGGGGGCCTTAGTTTTTTCTTGGTTTTTTTTCCTTCTGGATATTTTTTCTCAAGATAATATGTATATAATCCCATAAATATTAAAAATAGCGAGAGCGCTAACCAAAATAACCAAAATACGAGACTTATCATGTATATTGTTATATTATAAATACCTTCTTTGCTAGTAAAATAAAATGCAGAACCTAAACTTATGATGGCACAGATTACACCACAAATACAATCAAAATATATTCTTTTTCTATAATCTAATACATCTTTTCTTGTATCAGGCATTAGGCATCTATTTAAGTTTAGAAAACCATATTGTATAATAAAAATTAATTAAATATTATTAAATTTACAAATTTAAATAACGAATTTTCTAGAACAAAAATCAGAAATTAGGAAAAAAATAAAAAAAAGATTAATTTAATCTAAACACTAACAAATAGCCCTTTTATTTATATTTAATTGCAAGAAGGAGATCGTTCTTAGTAATTTTCTTTCTATTAGCATGCATAGTAAAGGCTCTAGCTTGTTCAGTAAGACCTACTGCAGTCTTTTCTAAATGATCGATTAATAAATCGACAGCATTTCTGGCTACTATCGATGCTCCTTGTTGTTTCATTAATCTCCTAATAGGGCTCCAAGCAAAAGAATGTTTCTTTTTTGCCATAATTTTAT
>CAZIEC010000006.1:0-11196 GCA_964538145.1 uncultured archaeon | reverse complement strand
AATCTCCTAATAGGGCTCCAAGCAAAAGAATGTTTCTTTTTTGCCATAATTTTATTCCTCCACTTTTTAATTTAAAATTTTTTAAAATTCGAGTTTTTGATTTTTTGTAGTTTAAATTTAAACTTTCTTAGATAATAATATATCCGAATAATTATTTAAATGTTATGGCAATATGAGAAGAATTTGATGGATTAAATGGGAAAAAAATCACGACAAAAAGTTTATTTTTTAATTAAAGTTCAATGATTAGTGATCATTTGAAGGTTGATCATATCAAAACATTGAGTTAATTTTATAATAATCAAGATACTTCAATGATTAATCATGAAAAATAGGTCATTAATATTTCATTAAACAAGATTCGATTATGAATAAAAAAATTTTTGATCAACATGAACCATTCTAATTGGATGGGATCAGATAGTAATTATGATTATGCAAATCAAATGATGATTTATCAAGTGATATGAAATAATTTTTATCTACCTAACATGTTAATGCTTATTGTTGCGAACCAACCTAAATGATCAATTAATTCATTAAATATGAACATCTTCATGAAAATTTTTGTATTGAATGTATCTATCGCACTATTAAACGGATTTTTACATATCCTTTTTATTAAATAATTAAGAATTTTTGAAACATGCTTAACTTTTTACTTAATTTATTAAAATAATAAAAACGTGCTAATTCAACGGATTTTTAATCATGAAATTCGAGAATGAGAAAATATTCAAGATACTTTGGTCAAAAATGCATCATATTTATCAATTCATTAGTAAATTTTTTCTTATATCATTTTTCAGTAAAAATGCGTTTTAAGAAAAAGGGATTTTAATTAATAATACAAAAATTTTAATTAATTACCAATATTCTAAAAATATAACAAAAATAAAATATTGCTCTGTAAGGTGAAATAATGTCCGAACAAACCATTATGATTCCCGGAGCTGCAGCCGTAGCTGTTAAGTGCAAAGATGGGGTAGTGTTAGGCAATGATAGGCGTGCAACATGGGGATATACTGTCACGAATAAATCTACAAAAAAATTATTTAAAATAACTGAAAGAATAGGTTTAGCTGCTTATGGATTAATAGGAGATTTTCAAATTCTAGTCAAAATCTTACAAGCTCAAGCAAAATTATATGAATTAGATGCTAGCGCACGTATAAATGTTAGAAGCGTGGCAAAATTGGTCTCAAATTATTTATATTCACGTAAGTTGATGCCATTATATACTAATTTAATCATTGCGGGAATGGATGAGACTGGCCCCCAATTATTCACATTAGATGCACTTGGTTCTTTAATTCCCGAAGATTATGGAGCAACAGGAACGGGAATGTTATTAGCAATGGGCATATTAGAAGCAGAATATAATCCAGAACTCACTGTTGCCGAAGGTGCTAAATTAGTGGAGAAAGCAATTAGAAACGCGATTAAAAGAGACGCAATGTCTGGTAATGGTATAGATATTTTAATTATTACTGATAAGGGAATAGAAGAAAAATTCATTGAAATTAAAGAATTAGGAGAATAAATTCAAATTTTATTTTTAATTAGATTAAGTTATAAAAATTAGAATAATATCGTTCTATTTTTAATAAAAGTTTAATAAGTAATTTTGAAGCAGTCATTCATTGTTCTTGGTGTTGATTAATGCAATTACTCACTAATGCAGTTAATGAAGAGAATAAGATAGAGGGTTTTGATCAGAATAAAATCTTAGAAGTTAAGAAAAAGATCTCAAACCTGAAAAAAGAGGGTGGAAATCAAGGCAAATTAAATGAATTATTGGAAGAATTATTTCCTTACTCAACAATTGTAAGTCATGAAGCCTATTTGTCTAATGTCGATATTTTTCTAAAAAAATTCGTGCTAGCAAATCCAAAAGAATATTTTTACAATTTGAAATCAGCAATTTTAAAGCAATTGAAGCTAATTGCCGAGAATTTAATAAATATTAGCTCAAATGCTCGAAATATCAAAAGATTTCTCAAGAAAAATGAGTATTTAGAAGATATTTCACAAAAAGTTAAAGCTTTGTCACAAAAATATGATGAAATCGCATCAAAAATTAAGGAGAAGTTAAAGAAAAGCAAGAAATTGCACAATGATGCTATATACATTTGGACAGAAATTTGCAAGATTAAAAACATGCCATATAAAGTAAATTCCATCGATCCTGAATTAGAAAAGTGGGATGAGATCAACGGATTAATTCAATTCATTAAAGATATTAATGAACCACAATTGAGAAAGAGAAAAAAGAAATTAAAAGAGGATGTTCTTGTCATTCATTTAAATGAGATTTTTGAATATTTTTTTGAAAAACAAGATGGATTAATGGATGCTTATGCGGATTTAACATATCTACTTTTCCAATTAAATGTTTTTGAAGAATTTTATGGCGAAAGCTTTATAAATGTTGTTGAAAGAAAAGAAATTGTAAATCAATTAAACCAAAAGATAAACATCTTTCTAAATTCTTTAGTTAAAGATAAATTGAGTAATTTAATTGAATATATAGAAAAAAAAAGAGAATTTGCCGACAAGCGACACAAGGAAGATTCAATAATAAAAGAAATAGATGAAACTAAATTTACAGAAGTAATTCCTAACCTGATAAATAAATATTTTCAAGAGCTAGACAAGGAATTTCAATCCAAATTGAGCAAGGTTAGTGAGCATGACCCCAAGGATTTTTCTAATTTAATCTCAGAATTCAAGAAAAAAATTAAAGATTTGGAAGGAAAAGTTAATGACATTGACTCATGGATTACAAATTTAGATATTGTCTTATATCCATATAATAACTTGCTGGATCCTATTAAGAAATCTTTATCAAACTTGAGCATGGATTTATTAAGAAAGAGCGAAGAATATCAGGATTATTTAAACAGTGTCAAGGATGAGGCATTAAGACTAGATATCAAGAATTTTGTTGATGAGAAAATCTCCCAAATAAATAAAATGATAAGTGATTACGAATACGAAACTTCAATAATCATAAGAGAAGAACTTCCACAATTAAAAAGGATTAGAGAATTATTAACAGAATTTAAAGCAAAAATCGAGAGTATTAAAGAAGAAGTTTATGAAAAATTAGATCAATATAAAGATAGGAATATAGATGTATATCAAATAATAAAGCAATGGGAAACTAATTTCAATCGCAAGCGACATCAATTAACTTTCTTATTTTCTATTATTTTGAACAAAATTTTCAAAAATTTTAAAGATCTAATCGATAAAGAATCAATATTGTTTGCAGAAATTACAGAAATAACGAAACAAACTGAAAATTTCGAAGGTTTACCAATGAATTTTGCATTATCTGCTTTTTTAGCTAATAAATTATCCGAAGAAGAATTGCGTGAAAGAATCTCCGAAATAAATGCAAAAATTAAGCATTTAACTACTAGTTTAGGGCTTTATCAAGTAGAATTGGCAAAATTGGAAGAAATTTTGGCAAATAAAGTTAAATCAAGAGAGGGCATAGTTTCATCGGATGTTTCCTGTACAGTTTGTCATCAACAAATCAATTTTGCAAAGGATAAAATAATTACTTGTCCTTTTTGTGGAAGCACTTACCATTATTTGTGTGTAGCTGATTGGTTAGCCAAGCAAAATAGTTGTCCAATGTGTTTAAATAACTTTTTGGAACCATTTTCTGATTTATACGATACAAATAATGAATAACATTAGAAAATTTTTAATCCAAGGATCAATTTAGTGAATTTCCTCGCTTAACCAATTTTCGAGGTAATTTCTTATTAATTTACTGGATATTTTATCACTATTAAATGTAGAATATAAATAGGTTGTGATGAAATTCTTGACTTCTTTTTTAATATCCCTCAAATCAACTAAATTAACACCTTTAAACTTTATTCCACTTGAAATTATTGGTTTAATGTGAAAATCAATTAAATAGAGAATGAATTTAACTAGAATGGCATCAATCATCTCGCATTCTTCAATTGATAATTCATAATCGCCCTTGATTATCTCATCTTTCACGTTGTTTAATTGGAGCAATATTTCTTCAAGGCTACTTGGCAATTTTAAATTTTTAATTTTATTCACTAAACCGTCGGCCTTGTTCATTTTCCTTATATTATCGCAGTAATCTTCTAAAATGGCAAAAAATTTGACTAGGAATTTAAAATGGTCCTTGATGGAGTGTAATTTTTCCCAAGTTCTAAATTGAAGTTCTTCAAGAATTTTTTCTATCTTAGCTTGAACTTTTTCAGTATAATTTTTTAGATGTTGTGAATAATCTCCAAATTCAAAGCCAAAGTAATAATTATTATATTTTTCTCGAATTTCAAGTTTATTATCGATACTATGAACAGGAACTCTTTCTTTTTTAATTATTTCTTTAACAAACCGCATTATATAATTACAATTAGGGCAATAGGTAATCCAGTATCCTAATATTACTTCATTTGGTTTAATTCCACCCGCACTAATGTATCCATCAAAACCTGCATATATTTTTCTCCCATCTGTACTTGTAAAAATAGCATTCTCTGGATAAAACGTGCGCGGAATAAACTCATTCTTGCATACTGGACATTTAATCGTTTTTCTATCGTTCATCAATATCCCCATTTTTTTTATGAGTCATCATTTCGATCAAGTAAAATCGTATTACATGTTAAAGAAAAATTAGAAAGATTCTCGAGCACCGAGAAACGCTTCCTAATTCATATTATTTTTTTAGAAATTAATTTCAAATACCAATTGTAAAACCAGATTTAAAATTATTATAATAATATAATATAGAGATATTATTGAAAGGCAAAATTCCAAATATTTATGATCAGATATAGACCAAAAGCAATCATGAAAACCCCACAAGCAATTAATACAACACGATAAACCTTCATATTTACTGCCTTTCCTCCAAAATATACAAACAAGGAAATTGGTAAATACCAAGCAAAATCCCCGGCTTCATGTCCCAAGAAAAAAGCAATAATGCTCATAGGATTACTGAAGCTGACATTAAAATTTACCATAAACCCCAAACCAATAACTGCCCACCAAAACACCCAAAATGGATTTGACAAGCTTAGTAATATCCCTCCAAGGAAACTATTACCTTTAAATCTCCGGCTATCATCATTTTCTGAACTCAATTCAATAGAAACCTTTTTCATAACCACATTTTTAATAACCAACACGCCCAGAATTATTAAAAAACATCCTCCAAACACGCTGAGAAGAATTAAAACAAATGGATTTTGTAATACGATGGAAAGACCTGCCAATAAACTAATAACAATCAAAAATTCAATCGTGGCATGCCCTAAAACGATATAAACTCCTGCTAGATATCCTCTTTTTTGATGTAAGGATTTGTAAATCGTGAAAGTTAAGATCGGACCTGGCGAAAGAGCGCCTGTTAAGGCCACCAAAAACGAGAAAATAAATATATCAAACATTAAATCAGTTAATTGAGCATAATTTATATTATGATTTAAAATAAAAATCAAAATATAGGCTTTTCGAATTAATTTTAAGTTTTAATTCTTTACAACAAGACTCATGAATGTTATCTAATGAGGCAAGATCCACATGATCAACCAAACGATAATGAAGAATACCAGTAAAATAGGCAACATGAAAAGTAAGAATAGATAGGAGCCCTTTATCATTTCTCTACGCCATGATTTGAAACCAGATTCCCAGTCCTTGCGAACTTTCTCTTGCCAAGCTTTTATATCTTCATTAATTTTTCGCTTCCTGGCTTCCCACTGTTCTTTTGTTTCAATTTGTTTTTTATTAAAGTCTTTAGTCCATTTTTTTATTTTTTCGTTCCATTCTTCCTGAACACTTTCAAAAAATGTTTTCATTTTATCCTTGTTTTCTTCCCAAAATTTCTTGTTTTCTACTTGTATTCTTTGAAATTCTGAATTCCAATCTTCTAAGGTTTTATCTATATTTCTTTTCGATTCCTCAAAGAAAACCGCGATTTTTTCCTTGTTTTTATTCCAGAGCTCTGCATTCTTTTTTGTTTGTGATTCTATTATCATTTGAAAATTATTGAATCCTTCTGAAATACCGTTAATGAAATTTTTCCAGCCTTTTAAAATGACATTATCAGGTGTTTTGGAGTCATCTTGTTGATCAGCAGTTTTATCGTTCAATGTTTTATTATTTTCAGTATTCATACTTTTTTATAAACGCGATAAGCTTAAATATTTAATTCATGCAGTATTCCTAAAAAAAGAATATAAAAGAAAGAACAAATCATGGAATTTAAAGTAATTGATAAAACTCCCATATATGAAGCTTTTTCGAATATTGGGAAGAGGATATATCTGCCTCAAGGTATTTTTTATTGGTCAAGAAGAGCAAAAAATGAAGGTGAATTAATTGCTACCATAGGAGCTGCTCAATCATTTGAGTCTGATTTTAAGGAAGATGGATCAACCCAATGGATACCCTGTTATTTAGAGCAAATTCAAGATTACTTCAAGAGTTTAAAGATAAATGATATTGTTTCCTATGCTCCTATTTCTGGGCTTCCGGAACTAAGAACGATCTGGAAAGAATGGATCATTAAAAAAGCCATGGTCAAGCAGCTTCTTTCAGAAAAAGAAAAAGACAATTTATCGAAATATATTACTACTCCGATAGTTACGAATGGTGTTACTAATGGTATTTTTACGTGTGCCACTCTATTCTTAGATCCTGGTGAATTCATTATATGTCCAAATAAGAGATGGATTAATTACGATAACATAATAGAACGGATGATTGGTGGAAGGATTAAATCTTTTAATTTTTTTAAGGATGGAAATATTGATTTAGATTCATTATCGAGCACCATAGAGGAGGTCCAAAGGGATCAGAAGAAGATAATTTTCATTTTGAATTTTCCAAACAATCCAACAGGATATATTCCAAGCAAACATGAAGCAAGCGAATTAGTAAAATTGCTCCGAGAAAAAAACGAGGATTTATCTAAACCGTTCATAATTCTGGTTGATGATGCTTACGAAACATATGTTTATGAAGATAAATCGATGCAAAGGTCCATATTTTATGAATTACATCACATTGATTCGGATGTAATTCCAATAAAATTAGATGGCATATCCAAGGAATTTCTATTATATGGTGGAAGAATAGGGTTTATAACTATTGGCCTTAAATCGAGCTGGATAAATGATGAACAAGAACTTAGTTTATTAAAAAAAGAACTAGAAAACAAGATCTCTGGTCTACTGAGGAGTACCATCTCCAACTGCAACCATTTTTACCAAGCATTAATGATCAAGATCTTGAGAGAGAAGGGGATCAATAACTTGGAAGATTCAATTGACCGTGTGAAGGTCATGCTTAAACAAAGATTTGATTTAATTAACCAACAATTGAATTCCATTAATAATGAGCATTTATCAATAGATCCTAATGGTGGTGGATTCTTTGTTTTTCTAAACATATCTCCTCAAAAAGCAAGCGCTATAGATTTTGCAGAACATCTTTTGAAAAAATATAAGATAGGTGTAATCCCAATAGAAAATCCTAGAGAAAATATTAATGGAATTCGCATTGCATATTGCTCAGTTGACATTAAGAACATTCCGAAAATAGTTGAGAAGATAAAACTAGCTTTAGATGATTTTTAAAAAATACTCATGATTTTTACTTTTCATGTCTAATTATTTAAAAAGATGGAGTTTATTATATTAATAATAAAATTAACAAAAAAATTCTATAGGTTATTTTTATGAAAATCTATTTAGTTGATCAAGGAAATTTAGTAGAAATTAACAAACCAGTCTTTTCTACTGGTGATGTGTATCTTGTAGATGACGAAAAAACAATCTATGTGTGGATTGGAAGCAAGTGTTCTGTTGATGAAAAAACAACTGGTGCTGCTCAAGCAAGAACTTTGGATCAACAGAGAGGGGGGGCTGCTCGTGTTATCACTATTGATCAAGGACAAGAAACTCCAGAGTTCATGAAAGTTATTAGTCCATTAGGAGCAATGAAAATTGTGGAGAAAAATATAGCAAAAACAATGTTAAAAGACGTGCTTACTGGAGATTTTGCTCAATTTACAGAACATGTTAATGTTTTATATAGAGTTTCATCTGAAGAATTCGAAGATATAAATGCAATGAAGATGATCCAAGTTCCCTTTTCAAAAGACAGCTTGGATTCTGAAGATTGTTTTGTATTAGATTTAGGAACAAAAATTTATGTTTGGCATGGCAAAAATAGTAATGTTAAAGAAAGGGTCAAGGCAGGTCAATGGGCTCGACATCTTGATGCTGAAAGGGCAGGGCTTCAAAATGAAGTTATTTTTGAAGAAGGAGACGATGCTGAATTTCTTGCGGCTTTAGAAAGAGGTGAACATTATAAAGAATCTGATGCCGTGCAACTAAAAGCAGAATCAGAATTAGAACCAGAAACACCCGCAGATAGAGCTGCTGCTGAAGTTCAACCAGAACATAAAGCAATAATTCAAGATGTTGAAAAAGAAGAAAAACCTGAACAAGTCAAAGTGCATACATCTTCAAGCGCTGCTCCAGGCATTCCAGGCATGGTTGATGAATCTATTTTAACAATTGAGAAAACAGAAGGAAGACGTGTTTGTCCTAAATGTGGTAATGATAATAAATTATGGATCCATGAAAGTGTGGATAAAACTAACATCATATTAGATTATCCAAGAGTTTACGGAAAAAAGTACCATTGTGGTTTGTGTGGTGCTGTTTGGCGTGAAAAGTAATCGAATTAAAAATTCGAGTATTTTTTTATTATTCTTTTTTTAAAAAATAATTTTTTTATCAAAATATAACGTAATAAGATTCATTAAGTGAATTATTTTTATTGTTAACATTAAATAAGTAAGGATTTAACCATTAAATATAAGGTATTAAGTTTTACTTAATTCTCTTCTCAATAATTTTATCTTTTTCTTTAATTCAACAATTTCATTTTCTTTATCTTTAATAATTTCGTCAAATTTGAGTTTTTCATCTTTTAATTCTTGTAGTTCCGTTAAAATTTTATCTTCAATTTGTTCTGCTTCATGAAGTTGATTCTGCAATTTAGTAATGTTTTCTTTTAATTCTTTAATTTCTATATCTTTACTATCGATGATGTTTCTTAAATTTGCAATTTCTAATTCAAATTTACCAGTAATATTTCCTGATCTCTCTTGCGATTCTTCTAATTTTGTTTGTAATAATTTAATAAATTCTTCATTTGCTTGATTTCTTTGTGAAAGTTTTTCAATTTCAATAATTAACTCATTAATTCTCGCTTCCTTTTTCTCTAAATCTTTTTTAACGAGACTGAAAGTTTCGATTTTTTGTTGCATCTCTTTAAATTGTTTTAACGTGGTATCAAGTTTATTTTCAAGTTGAAATATTGTCTTTTCTTTTTCTGTAATGATTTCATCCTTTACAAGAAGCTCACTTTGAATTTTTTCAAACTTAGATTTTTGAACGGTATCATTTTCAAGATATTGGATTTGTTCTTGTAATTCCTTTATGATTTTATTTTTTTCTTCTAAAGACTTATCTAAATCAGAAGTTTCATCCAGTTTTTTCTTTAATTGCTCTAATTGAGACGATAATTCTTGAATTTTGTTTACTTGATCATTAATAATTCTATTTAGTTTTTTTAATTCTTCTTGTTGATTTTGGATGATTTGTTCTTTTTCATTGTTACTGCGTGTCAAGTTATCTAGGTTTACCTTCAATTCATCAACCTTCTCCAAGCTCACAGAATATTCTGAAATGTTTTTAATTTTTGCTTCCAATTCATTTATTTTATTGTCTTTCTGAAGTATTGTTTGCAAGAGGTTCTCAATGGTATCGTTATTTTTTTCTACAATCTGAATGAATTTTTCTTTTTCCATTGTTTCATTATTTACCATTTTTTTTAATTCATCGTTCTCAGTCTTGATTTTAATTAATTCCTCGTTTAAGCGTTCATTTTCTTGCATCAAGTAATTTAGTTGTTCTTTTAATCCATCTTCTGCGTCAATTAGCTCATCTTTTTCTTCTTTTTCTTCTACCCATCCTAATGAAGAAAGAGCTTCAACAATGGATTCATCCTCATCTTTTTTTCTATCGTGTTCTTTGGACATAATTTATAAAATATCTTTTGATCTATTAAATTTTTTGTTAATTTATTTTTATAGATTTAATAAGAGGGATTTCAAATTAAATAAATTAAATAAAAGACTTGTATTTCTGAATAATTAATGAAAAACTATAATTACTTTTGAAAAACGTATTTTTTATCTAAGAAGAATTTTGTCAAGTATCCTATTGAAAGTGCTACTAAGAAACTGATTTCTAACGGTGTCTTTATAAAATTAGTCATGATAAATTGAATACCAATGTTTTCTATTGTTGTTAAAATTGCAAAACCAAAATATTTGGCAAATTCTTTTGAAGTTTCTTTTATTTTAAAATGTTGTTTTTTGAAGACTATGAACTTATCCAAAAAGAATTTTATGATATAAGTTATTCCCACTGCCAAAACCGATCCTACAAATTCAGTCATGTTATATGGACTTGTTGAACAATATAATGCTTGAATTAATTCATTTGTTCCAAAGTTCATGCAGATAAAAGGAGCCAATACGAGTTGATTTAATTTTTGAATCACGTAATTTAATAAAATCATTAATGCAGCGAATGTGAAGTATAATAACATCTCTTTCTTTATTTCACTATTCTCTTCCATGACTAATCCCATTAACTTGCAATTTTTGCTCCACAATAAGGACAAAATCGTAAATTCTCTTCTTTAATCTCGTTTCCACAGATTTGACATTTTCTCACCACATCGATTTCACCAAGAATCTCCAAATCGTCTATATTAATCCTTTCGCCATTTTCATTAGATCTTCCTCTACTTTCAGGTCTACTTTGCATTGTTTCACGTCGTCTCACTTGAGATCGCTCACCATATGCACAACATGGAAACAAGATGAATATGAATGGAAAGAAAGAGAATTCTCCAAATACATAACTAAGAATGAAGCTTATTATGATCAGGACAATTGAAATAACTATGAATAATATAGATAATCTCATTTTTATAGAAAAATAACAAATAAAAATTATTTACTTAAATTATTTAAGGTATTTCTAGTTTTTTATTCTTTCTTTCCACGAATCCTTCCTAATATTTGCATCAGAACTATCA